>NZ_AJQF01000159.1:0-21394 GCF_000261705.1 Bradyrhizobium genomosp. III
CTCGGCGACGAGCAGGCCGTGACGGCGCAGCGGACGGCCTGAGCGGGCGTGTTGCAATGCGAATGACCGCTGCGGCCGACGGTCTCGCCAGAATGCGCCCGACCGTTGACTTGGATCAATGGAGCCACCGGCGCCGAACTCACGATCACGCTCATCTTCGCCCAATTGGCATCAAATGACCATCGAGTGACCATCAAGGCACCGCCGAGGATCGGGAGAGACACATGTCCAAGGACACCAAGCCGGCGCAAAAGCGCATCGATCAGTTCTTCTCCGGGCCCGGCGCGCGGGCGGATGACTGGCGCGACCTCGTGGAGGCCGCGAAGGCGTGGGCTCGGGTCGGCAATCGCGCGGTCTACGATACGGCACTGGCCGATCTTGCGGTGACGGAGGAGTTTTACGGCTATCCTGGCCTGCACCTGATGGCGGCACTGCGGGAAGCGGCCTCAGCAGGCGATGGGGCAACGTCGCTGGCCCTTGCGACGCGGATTACCCAGGCACTTGCGACGCGGTCTTTCCGGCAGCATGCCGGCGACTGGAGCGCGAAGGATGATGGTAATGGCGACGCGCCCGAGCTGGTGCCACCGACGTTCGGTGCGCATACGGCACGCCGGCCCTATTTCGAAACCCTGATCGTGACCGGCGTGTCGTCAAGTCAGTGGCCGGCGCTCGCCGCCGAATGGCGCAAGTTGCGGCGTCCAATCGATGGCTTCATCTATGAGCCCGTCGTCGTCGGCAGCCTGGAAGACGCATTCTGCGCGACCATGCTCAATCCCAATATCGCGGCCGTCATCATCAACGAAGGCTTCGGGCTGCGCTCGCGCCACAATGCACCCGTGCTGCGCTCGATCACGGCTTCGGCCGGCCTCAACGACGAGTCCGACGCCTCCGCGCTCCGGCTCGCCCAAATCATCAAGCGCGTCCGACCCGAGCTCGACCTCTACATGATCTCGAACCGCGACGTCGAGGAGTTGGCTGGAAACCCTGAAGCCAACGTCGTTCGCCGCATCTTCTACTCCGTCGAGGAGCTCCTCGAGCTGCATCTGTCCATCCTCGAAGGCATTCAGGATCGCTACGACACCCCGTTCTTCGACAATCTGAAGAAATATGCGCAGCGTCCGATCGGCACGTTCCATGCGTTGCCGATCGCCCGCGGAAAGTCGATCTTCAAGTCCGACTGGATCCGCGACATGGGCGAATTCTACGGGCCGAACCTGTTCCTGGCCGAGAGCAGCGCCACCACGGGCGGCCTCGACAGCATGCTGGAGCCGACCGGCAACATCAAGAAGGCGCAGGAGAAAGCGGCGAGGGCGCTCGGCGCTGACCGCGTCTTCTTCGTCACCAACGGCACCTCGACATCGAACAAGATGGCGGTGCAGGCGCTGCTCGCGCCGGGCGACATCGCGATCGTCGATCGCAACTGCCACAAGTCGCACCACTATGGAATGGTTCTGGCCGGTGCGCAGCCGCTTTACGTCGAAGCCTTCCCGATGACGGAATACTCGATGTACGGCGCGGTGCCGCTGAAGACGATCAAGCAGGCGCTGCTCGGCGCCAGGGCCGACGGCCGGCTCGACCGCGTCAAGATGATCGACCTCACCAACTGCACCTTCGACGGCCACATCTACAACACCCGCCGGGTGATGGAGGAATGTCTCGCTATCAAGCCGGACCTGATCTTCCTCTGGGACGAGGCCTGGTTCGGCTTCGCGCGCTTCTCGCCGTTCCTGCGCCGCCGCACCGCCATGGGGGCGGCGAACGAGATCGAGGCGTGGATGCACGACCCGAAGTCGGTCGCGACCTATGAGAAGCAGCAGGCCGAACTCGGCAAGAGCCCGTCGGACGAGATGCTGCTCAAGACCCGGCTGATTCCCGATCCCAGGCAGATCCGGCTGCGGGTCTACCAGACCAACTCGACCCACAAGTCGATGTCGGCGATCCGCCAGGGCTCCATGCTCTCGGTCAAGGACGTCGAATTCCACACGGTCGAACAGCAGTTCAAGGAGGCCGTGTTCACCCACGCTTCCACCAGCCCGAACCAGCAACTCATCGCCAGCCTCGATATATCGCGGCGGCAGATGGAACTGGAAGGTTACGGCCTCGTGGCCAATGCGATGGAGATCGCGCTTGCCATTCGCCAGGCGGTCAACAACAACCCGCTGATCTCGAAATATTTCCGCATCCTCGGCGCCGACGCCATGGTGCCTGCCCAGTATCGCCAGAGCGGCTTTACCGATTATCTCGCCGCGGGCGTGAATTGGGTCAACACCCTCAAGAGCCTGGACGAGGACGAGTTCTGCCTCGATCCGACCCGCATGACGTTGGTGTGCGGCATGGCCGGTTATGACGGCACCCAGTTCAAGGGTATCCTCGCCAATGAGTACAACATCCAGGTCAACAAGACCTCGCGCAACTCGGTCCTGGTCCAGTCCAACATCAACAACACCCGCAGCGACGTCGCGCATCTCATCCGCGTCCTCGCCGACATCGCGGGCGAGGTCGATCGCGGGTTGGCGCAGGGCGGTGCCAATGCGAGGAAGACCTTCGAAGCACGGGTCAAGAGCCTGATGACCGACGTGCCTGATCTGCCCAACTTCTCGCATTTCCACCCGAGCTTCCGCGGCGATGCCGGCAGCAAGACCAATGAAGGCGACATTCGCAGCGGCTTTTACGCGGCCTACGACGTGGCGGGTTGCGAGCACATCCGCCTCAATGATCCCGAGATCGATCGCCGGCTCAAGTCGGGACCAGAGCTCGTCTCGGCCAATTTCGTGATCCCGTATCCGCCGGGCTTCCCGATCATGGTGCCCGGTCAGGTCATCACGCAGGAGACCATCGACTTCATGCGCAAGCTCGATGTGAAGGAGATCCACGGCTACGACGCCAAGGAAGGGCTGAAGCTCGTGCGGTCCGAAGCCCTGGCGAAGATCGGACGTCCAAAGCCCAGTGCACAGCCCAAGCTCAAGGCTGCGTCATAAGTCTTGGAAGGGACCAACATGCAGGCGTTTTTCACCTTCCTGCAGCAGAATCCGTACCTGCTGCTGTTCTTTGTCGTCGGCCTCGCCGTCTATATCGGTCGGGCCAGCATCAAGGGGTATGGCCTCGGCATGGTTGCCGGCGCCATCGTGGTCGGCGCCGGCGTCTCGGTGTGGGCGTCGACCTACGGCGTGAAGCTCGAGCTGAACAATTTCGCCAAGAGTCTGTTCTACTATCTCTTCATGTATGGCGTCGGGTTGCGTGTCGGGCCGTCCTTCATCAACAGCCTGAAGGGCGACGGCCTGAAGTTCTGCATCCTCGCGGTGGTATCGAGCGTTATCGGGCTCGCGCTAGTGGTGATCGGCGCCAAGATGTTCTCTCTCCCGCCAGGCGCAGCCGGCGGCATGTTGGCGGGATCGCAGACCATGTCGGCGGCGATCGGCTCGGCCGAGCAGGCCATCACGTCGGGCGTCGTTAAGCTGCCCGAGGGAATGAAGCCTGAGGATGCCTCAGGCATGATCGCGCTGTCCTACGGCATCACCTACATCTGGGGCACCGTCGGCATCATCCTGATCTGCAAATACCTGCCGCGCTGGTGGGGCGTCGATGCCAAGGCCGCCGCGAAGCAGTACGAGCGGGAATTCGGCGTCAAGGATCTGGAAGGCGGCGGCCTGACCGGCTATCGCCAGTTCGGTTTGCGGGCCTACCGGCTGGAAAACCCGGCGACGGTCGGTATGAGCATCGCGAAATTCCGCTCGATAAATCCGGAATACCGGATCGTCAATGTCGGGCGGAACGGCGAGCCGCAAGGCGCGGATGCCGACCTCGTGCTGCAGAAGGGCGACATCGTCGCCCTCGGCGGCTCGACCGAGCACCTCACCGAGAAGATGGGCCTGATCGGTCCGGAGGTCTCGGATGCCAAGACGCTCGGCATTCCCATGGACCAGGCGGACATCCTCATCACCAACAAGGAGATGGTGGGGCGCACCTTCGAGTCCTTCCGTGACACCGCGATCGCCGGCCAGCTGCAGGTCACCAAGGTCGAGCGCGGCGGTGTGCAGATTCCGGCCGGTCTCAAGACCAAGCTGGAGCGGATGGACATCGTCTCCGTGGTCGGCTTGAAGTCTGCCGTCAACGAGCTCGGCGAGATGTGGGGCCGGATCGCCCGGTCCAACACCTCGACCGATCTGCTGACGTTGGCGGTCGGGATGATCATCGGCTTCCTGATCGGCAAGATCGAATTCCCGGCGTTCGGTGCCAAGATCGGCCTCGGCAACGCGGGCGGTCTGTTGCTGTCGGGTGTGATCGTGTCGTCGGTCGTGTCGCGTCTGCGCTTCTTCGGCAACACGCCGAACGCGGCGCGCAACGTGCTGGAGGATCTCGGCCTCGTGGTCTTCGTCGCCATCGTTGGCGTCAATGCCGGCGCGGGGCTGCTGTCGCAGCTCACGGGTGCAGTCGCCTTGAAGATATTCCTCGTCGGCTTCATTGCCTGCACGATCCCGCCGTTCATCGTCTGGGCCATCGGCTTTCACGTCTTCAAGATCAACCCGGCCGTGCTGATGGGCGGCGTTGCCGGCGCGCGGTCGCACTCCGGTCCGTGCCGTGAGGCCGCGGTCGAGATCCAGAGTTCCGTGCCGTGGATCGGATTCCCGGTCGGCTATGCCGTCTCGGGCATCTT
Source organism: Bradyrhizobium genomosp. III (assembly GCF_000261705.1). Taxonomy (NCBI): domain Bacteria; kingdom Pseudomonadati; phylum Pseudomonadota; class Alphaproteobacteria; order Hyphomicrobiales; family Nitrobacteraceae; genus Bradyrhizobium; species Bradyrhizobium genomosp. III. Next base: position 4,655 of record NZ_AJQF01000159.1, read on the forward strand.
GCTCACCGTGTTCGGCTACTTCGCAATGATCCTTGCGCAATGATCAAAAGGGGGAAGAAAGTCATGAAGACACTTGCCGTTGGCGTCGCCCTGGTTGCCTCGATTGCGGCCCTGACCGGTCTCAGCACGCCGTCGCGTGCCGAGACCGGCGAGGTCGCCGTCGTCTTCACCAAGGGCGGCTTCATCGTCGGCGTCGGGGGCGGCGAGGGCGTTCTGCTCCTCCGGGGCAAGAAATATCCCTTCACCGTCTCCGGCATGAGCGTTGGCCTCACGGTCGGGGCATCGACGACCAAGTTCGTCGGCCGGGCGCTCAATCTGAAGGGACCAGCATCCATCGAAGGCTCTTACGCCGTGGGCGGAGCGGGCGGAGCCGTGGCCGCGGGCGCCGGTGCCGTTCAGCTGCAGAACGCCAACGGCGTGATCCTCCAGCTCAGCGGTCCGAGGGTCGGCGCGGAAGTATCGGCGGCGGTCGGCGGCGTCACGATCCGCCTCAAGTGATCCAGACGAGACGGCGGGCTGCGGCAGCGCAGCCCGCTCGCGTCTCAATATCGCTCGGCGACGAAGTTCATCCCCTTCAGGCTGGTCTGGTCATTGTAGCGTCCATTGTCGGAACGCTTCGGCAGCTTGATCTTGTCCTTCTTGATGCGCTTGTAGGGGATGCCGCCCAGAAGGTGGGCGATGCAGTTCAGCCGCGCCTTCCGCTTGTCGTCGGAGCGGATGATATACCAAGGTGCGTCCTTCGTGCTCGTCTTCTTCAGCATCAGGTCGCGCGCCCGCGAATAGTCGTACCACCGCCGATAGGATTCCAGATCCATCGGGCTGAGCTTCCATTGCCGGACGGGATCGTCAATGCGGGCATTGAAGCGGCGCTCCTGCTCGTCCATGCCGACCTCGAGCCAGATCTTGATCAGGATGATGCCGCCGTCGATGACGTATTTCTCCATCTGCGGACACAGCGAGAGGAAGCGCTCGTGCTCGGCGGGAGTGCAGAAGCCCATGACATATTCGACGCCCGCGCGGTTGTACCAGCTCCGGTCGAAGATCACGATCTCGCCGCCGGCCGGAAATTTCTCCATGTAGCGCTGGAAGAACATTTGCGTCTTCTCGCGATCTGACGGCGCGGGCAGGGCGACCACACGAAACACGCGCGGGCTGACCTTCTCGGTAATCGCCTTGATCGTGCCGCCCTTGCCGGCTGCGTCCCGGCCTTCGAACAGCACGATGACCCGGAGCTTATTCTCCCGCACGTAGTCCTGGAGGTGACACAGCTCGACCTGGAGCTTCCCCAGCTCCTTCTCATAGTCCTTCCGCTTCATCTTCTCCGCGGTCCCGTCCTTGGCCATGCCGGTCCTCTCGCTGCTGCGCTCGTCGTCGTCCGGAGGATCAATCGTCCCAGGAAATGGTCACGCCGATATCGCCCGGCACACCGCCGGGGAAATCGATGATCTGGTAGGCGATGCGATAGCCGCGCGGCTTCAGATAATCGGTCCAGAGCTGGAAGATCTCCTTGGGGATGCCGGTCAGCGTGGTCTCCCAGCCCTTTTCCATCTGGTTGATGGCGCGCCCCTTGTCGGTGCAAAGCGAGTTGGGGAAGCGATAGACCAGCACCTCCGTCAGGCCGTTTCGCACCGCACGCTGGATGATGGTCGAGGCGAGTTTGATCTTCTCCTCCTCGCTCTTGCCGGAGGGTTTGCTGAGCCGCTCGATCAGCGCGCGCTTCTCGGCTTCGACCGCGGCGGCGAGGCGGACATACTCCTCGGCCTTCTCGGCCTCCTTGAGAGCGGCTTCCTTCCGAATCTGAGCGGCGTTGGGGATGAGATCGTCGAGGCCGGGCATGGCTGGCGGCTCCTGGTGGTTATCCAATCAGCATCCAGGAAACGCTAGGTCCGGCGGAGGATGTTCCCTTGATTCAAATCAAGCAAACCGCGGCCAGCCCGAACACAATATCGCACATGCGCATTTGATCGGGAGAGACGCCTTGAGCGACCAGCTTCATCCGATGGCTCCGCACCATCTGCCGTTTTATCTGGCGCCGGGGAGCGGGACTGATACGCTGATGGTCGTGATGGGGCTGTTCCTGATCGGCACCGTGCTCTGGGTCGGTACGCTCTATTGGAAGCTGCACAGCCTGCCCGAGCGGATGGCGCACAAATCGCAAAAACTGCAGTTCGAGTTCGTCGCGGTGCTCGGCCTGATCTCGTTGTTCACGCATATGCACATCTTCTGGATCGCGGGCCTCCTGCTCGCGTTGATCGATCTTCCCGATTTCGGCACGCCGCTGCGCAGCATCGCCGGGTCGGTCGAGAAGATTGCAGAGGCAGCGCCTGCCGCCGGTGGCGAAGAGATTCGGACAGAGGCCGCGACGCCTCCCGAACAGAAGCCGGAAGCCGCAAAGAAGGAGCACAGCCATGTTTGAGCTGATGTTCTGCTCGCTGCTGACGATCCTGCCGGACTATCTCTACCGCCGCTACGCCCAGGGCAAGCGTTTCGGCAAGGAGATCACCTTCTTCTCGATCTGGTACGAGCTGCGCTGGGGCATCACCGGCTGCCTGATGCTGACGGTGTCGCTGATCACCATGATCTTCTATTTCCATCCGACGACGTCATCGGCGACGCTCTATTTCCGCACCGTGCCGATCCTGCCGGAAGGCTCCGGCCGCGTTGCCGAGGTCAAGGTCGGCTTCAGCGCGCCGGTGAAGAAGGGCGACGTGCTGTTCACGCTCGACGCATCGAAACAGCAGGCCGCGTTCGAAACCGCCAAGCGGAAGGTCGCGGAGGTCGATGCCGCCATGCAGACGGCGCAGGCCGACGTGGTCAAGGCCGAGGCACAGATCGGGGAAGCGAAGGCGAACTACCAGCAGGCCAAGGACGAGCTCGAGGTCAAGACCGAGCTGCAGCGCCGCAATCCGGGCATCGTTCCGCAGCGTGATATCGACAAGCTCCAGGTTTTGGTCGATCAACGTCAGTCCGGGATCGATGCCGCGACTGCCGCGAAGCAATCCGTATCGATGCAGATCTCCATCCTGCTGCCGGCGCAGAAGGCCAGCGCGGAGGCCGCGCTCGACCAGGCCCAGGTCGATATCGACAAGACCTTCGTCCGCGCCGGTGTCGATGGGCGGGTCGAGCAATTCCTGATCCGTCCCGGCGACGTCGTCAATCAACTCATGCGGCCCGCAGGCGTTCTCATCCCGGAGGGGGCCGGCCGCAAGGTGCTCCAGGCCGGGTTCGGCCAGATCGAGGCACAGGTGATGAAAGAGGGCATGGTGGCGGAAGCGACCTGCATCTCCAGGCCATGGGTGATCATCCCCATGGTGATCACGTCAGTCCAGGACTACATCGCTGCCGGACAATTCCGATCCGGGGAGCAATTGGTCGATCCGCAGAACGCAGTCCGCCCCGGCACCATCCTGGTGTTCCTGGAGCCGCTTTACAAGGGTGGCATCGATGGCGTGACGCCGGGCAGTAGCTGCGTCGTCAATGCCTACACCAGCAACCACGAGGAAATCTCGGCCAAGGGGACTTCGACCAGCCGGAAGATCGCGCTGCATGTCGTCGACGGCGTCGGCCTGGTGCATGCCCTGCTGCTGCGCATCCAGGCGCTCCTGCTGCCGATCCAGACGCTGGTGCTGAGCGGGCATTGAGCTGTGAAGCCGCCCCGGGCCTGTCGCAGCGGTACAATTCCCGCTAGAATTGCCGCGACAGCAGTTGCTGGAGCTGCAAGGATGGAGCATGAGCGGGCCCACGTCCATCTCCAAGGTCAGGCCGAGGGCCGTGGCGGCGCTACTCTGTCTCGCGCTGCTTTTCACCGTGTGCCTGTCAGCCGGGCGAGTTGGTGCAGTCGAGCGGAGCCTCCGCGGCGAGCTGAAGCGCGTCCTGATATTGCATTCTTTCGGCCGTGATTTTCGGCCGTGGAGCGAGTATGCGCGCGATATCAAGGCCAAGCTCGAACGGCAATCGCCCTGGCCGCTCGACATCCAGGAGCACGCGCTGCTCACCGCGCGCTTCAATAATCCTGGTCCCGAGGCGCCTTTCGTCGACTATCTGCAGTCGCTGTACCACGGAGCGATGCCCGACATCGTATTGAGCATCGGCGCGCCGGCGGCCCGGTTTGCGCAGAAATACCGCGGAAGACTGTTCCCTGATGTGCCATTGATTTTCTCCGCGGTCGAGCATCGGCTGATCAATCGCGTCGATCTCAGCGACAACGACGTCGTCGTGGCGATCCGCAACGATTTCATGGCCGCGTTCGGCAACATCCTTCAGGTTCTGCCGGACACCAAGTCGATTGCGGTCGTGATCGGCGCATCGCCGCTCGAGAAGTTCTGGGTAGAGGAGGTGAAGCGGGAACTGCAACCTTTGGGAGAAGGGATTGAGCTGGTCTGGTACTCGGACCTGTCATTCGAGGAAATCCTGAAACGCGCATCAAGGCTGCCGCCGCACACCGCGCTGTTCTGGGGACTGATGTCGGTCGATGCGGCCGGGGTCGTCCACGAGAGCGACATCGCCTTGCGCAGCCTGTACGCGGCCGCGAATGCCCCGATCTTCTCCTACCAGGAGCCGTTCTTCGGTGACGGCACCGTCGGGGGACCGATGCATATGATCGCGGAAACGAGCTCCCGGACCGTCAGTGCCGCGATTGGCATTCTCGGCGGCGCGAAACCAGCGAGCATCAGTTACGATCCGATCGGATTCGCCGCGCCGAGATATGATTGGCGCCAATTGCAGCACTGGGGCATCAGCGAGAGCCGTTTGCCTCCCGGCAGCGAAATCGTGTTTCGCGAACAGAGCATCTGGGAGCGCTATCGCTGGCAGATGCTGCTGATCGCGTCCGTGATTCTGGTGCAGGCCGGCCTGATCAGCGGGATGCTGCATGAGCGGCGTCGGCGCCAGGTCGCCGAAGTCGAGTCACGCCAGCGTCTGGCCGAGCTCGCTCACGCCAACCGCTATTCGGCCGTTGGCGAGTTGACCACGTCGATCGCCCATGAGCTGAACCAGCCGCTCGGCTCCATCCTGACCAACGCCGAGACCGCGGAGCTCATGCTCAAGGCCGCTTCGCCCGACATCGACGAGATCCGGCAGATCCTCGCGGACATCAGGCGTGATGATCAGCGGGCGAGCGAAGTCATCCGCAGGCTACGCAGTATTCTGAAAAAGACACCGTTCGAGGTCAAGGACATCGAGCTCAACGATATGGTCCGCGAAGCGATCGGCCTTGTGCGGGCTGTCGCCGGCGGACGCCGGATCACATTGATCTACACGCCCGCTTTGGCTGACCTGCATGTCAGAGGTGATCCGATCCAGCTTCAGCAGGTCGTTCTCAACCTCGTCATCAACGCGATGGATGCGATCTTCGACGCCGATCCCGGAAAGCGCCAGGTCAACGTCTCGACCCAGCGCGTCGGCAATGCAGCGGAGATCCGGGTCTCCGATACTGGTCCCGGGATTGCCGCCTCCGACCTCGCCGACGTGTTCGATCCGTTCTTCACGACCAAGCCTCAGGGCATGGGCATGGGGCTCGCGATCGCCAAAACCATCATCGAGGCCCATCACGGCACGATCGCCGCGGCGAACCAGCCTGCGGGCGGGGCGCTGTTCACGATCCAGCTTCCGATCATCCGCTGACAGACGATGTAGCGAGCCGCCAATGCCCCTGGACTGAGGGCGCCGCGCCGGCTCCGGATGGATGCCGGGCTGGTTGAATGACAGTTTGCTCTCGCGCTGCAGCAGCCACGAGGGCCTCGTTTCGTTGATCTCGATCAACAAACGTCTGCGCCCCGGCCCGATCGTCCCACCCTGGAAGTGCAAGGGAGGGTGCAATGTTTCGCTGCGGCAAGACCCTGATGGCGCTTGCGCTCGTCATGGCGACATCGTTCGCCGCAACGGCGCAAACCAACACGACGCCTGCGGCCCCGTCTTCGCAAGCGCAGCCGGCTCCTCCGCCTGCGCCGACGGCCGAGCTTCTGAAGCCGGAGCAGCTCGAGGCCCTGGTAGCGCCGATCGCGCTCTATCCGGACGAGCTCCTTGCCAATGTGCTCGCCGCCTCGACCTATCCGTTGGAGGTGGTGCAGGCCGACCGCTTGCTGAAGGAGCGCAAGACCCTGAAGGGCGATGCGCTGAAGACGGAGGTCGAGAAGCAGGCCTGGGACGACAGCGTCAAGGCGCTGGCCAGCACCGCCGATGTGTTGACCATGATGAGCGACCAGCTCGAATGGACCAAGAAGCTCGGCGATGCCTTTCTCGCCCAGCAGCCCGACGTGATGGATGCGATCCAGCGCCTGCGCAACAAGGCCTATGACAACAGGAAGCTGGTCACGACCAAGCAGCAGAAGGTCAGTGTCCAGTCGCAGGAAGGCAAGCAGGTCGTCGTGATCCAGCAGGCCGACCCCTCGGCGATGTACGTGCCATATTACGATCCGGCGACGGTCTATGGCAGCTGGCCCTATGCGGAGTATCCGCCGTATTATTGGGGCTACCCGTCCTATATCGGTGCCGGCGTGGTCGCGGCCGGCCTCGCCTTCGGCACCGCCTGGGCGATCGGGCGCTGGGGCAATTACTGGGGCGGCGGCTGCAATTGGGGCAACCGCAACGTCTACGTCAATCATCGCACCACCAACATCGGTAACGGCTGGCAGCACAATCCGGCGCATCGCCAGGGCGTGCGCTACAACAACAGCAATGTTCAGCAGCGCTTTGGCAACAACAACCTGAAGGCGGGCGTGTCGGACCGGATGGATTTCCGAGGTCGTGACGGCAACCAGGTGCTGCGTCCCAATCAGGGCGCAGGAGACCGTACGGGCGATCGAGCAGGCGATCGTGCAGGTGATCGCGCGGGCGATCGTGCTGGTGATCGGGCCGGCGATCGTGCGGGTGACCGTGCCGGCAATCGCGGCGATCGGCCGGGCGGTGGTGATCGCGCTGGTGCCGGGGATCGTGCCAAGGGCGGAGGCGACCGGGCCAAGGGTGGCGGCGATCGTGCGAAGGCCGCCAGCCGCCCCAGCGGCGGTGCGGCCAACCGCGGCGGTGGCGGCAATCGCGGCGGCGCGATGAACGTCTCCTCCGGCCGGTCGGCAGCCGCAGCATCTGCGCGCGGACGATCCAGCATGGCGAGCATGCCGCGCGGTGGTGGCGGACCAAGCATGGCTGGCCGCGGCGGAGGTGGCGGAATGGCGATGCGCGGCGGCGGAGGTGGCTTTGGTGGTGGCGGCCGCGGAGGTGGCGGCGGTGGCCGGCGTTCCGACATCGCACTGAAGCACGATGTCGTCCTGCTCGGCTATCTCGCAAGCGGCCTCGGCTACTACCGCTTCAGCTATATCGGCAGCGACAAGAGCTATGTCGGCGTGATGGCACAGGAGGTCGAGCGGGTGGCGCCCGATGCTGTCACGCGCGGCAGCGATGGCTATCTGCGGGTCTACTACGACAAGCTCGGATTGAGATTCCGATCCTACGGTGACTGGCTCGCCAATGGCGCAAAGATCCCTGCGGAGGAATTGCCATGACCGGCTTGAAGTTGCTTCGTCGCGCCGCTCTGCCGGGCATCGTGGCGCTGGCTCTCGTCACCACGGCCCGAGCCCAGCAATCTTATCCGACGCCGGAGGATGCCGCCTCGGCACTTGCGGCGGCGGCCAAGAGCGGTCCACGTGACGTTCTGAAAGTGCTCGGAAGGGCGGGTGATGACATCGTCTCGTCGGGCGACGACGTCGCCGACGCCGATATCCGCGCCCGCTTTGTTTCGATGTACGACGCCAAGCACTCGGTCAGGGCGGAGGGCAACAAGAGGGCGACGCTGGTGCTCGGGCCTGACGATTTCCCGTTCCCGATTCCCCTCGTCAACACCAAGGCAGGCTGGGAGTTCGACACTGACGAGGGACGGATCGAAGTGCTGCGCCGCCGCATCGGCCGTAACGAGCTCGACGCGATCCAGACCGCGCTCGCCTATGTCGACGCGCAGAATGAATATGCCGACAAGGATCGCGGCGAGGGCGCCGGCATCTACGCACAGCGCTTCCTCTCGACGTCGGGCAAGAAGGACGGTCTGTTCTGGCGCGACGACAGGGACCCGAGTCCGCTCGGTCCCCTCGTCGCGGAGGCTTCAGCCGAGGGCTACAAGCCGGGCGAAAGGCTCGCGCCGTATCACGGCTATTACTTCCGCATCCTGAAGGGGCAGGGTTCTGACGCGCCTGGCGGCGCGCTCAATTATGTCGTCAAGGGCAAGATGATCGGCGGCTTCGGGCTGATCGCCTGGCCCGCCGAGTACGGCAATTCCGGTGTGATGACGTTCGTGGTGAACCATGCCGGCACCGTTTACGAGAAGGATTTGGGGGCGAGAACCGAATTCATCGCGCCGCGCACGACCTTGTTCGATCCCGACCAGACTTGGAAGAAAGTCGATGCCGCAAAGCCTTGAACGGATCATGGCATCGCCGCTGCGCCTATGTCGCCTGATTGCGATGATGGTGCTGGTGCTGGTGATGGGCTTCGCAGTGCCGGCTACGCCGTCATTCGCGCAAGCCGCCGGACACGTGCGTGCCAAGATCGTCAAGGCGGGTCTCCTTGTCGGCGGTGGCGCTGGAAGCGGTGTGCTGACCTATCGGGGCAATAAGTATCCCTTCAAAATTACGGGCATGAGCTTCGGCATCACCGCCGGCGCGACGATCGGCCGGCTCGACGGCTGGGCCTCGGGTATCCGCGAGGTCGGCGACTTCGCCGGCACCTACAGCTCCGTCGGCGGCGGCTTCGCTTTGGTCGGGGGCGTCAGCGGCGTCCACCTGCGCAACGAGAAGGGGGTGACGATCGTGATGCAGGGGCCGAAAGCGGGCCTGGAGCTTGCGGCCAACATCAGCCAGATCATGATTTCGCTGAGATAGAGCGTGTCAGCGGCAGATGTCGTCGCGATAAAGGCCACGGCAACGAAGTGATGATGCCGAGGCGTTCCTGACGAGCGCACTCCGAGCAAGCCTTCCCGCGGCATCTTGACCGCACCGATCTGGAATCATCCAAAGCGTATTTGAATCGTTCCAGACATTCTCCTCCCAGTTGGCGATGATCGAGGCATTCTAAGCCGCAGCGCACGCATTTGCGTTGCCGTCACGATGGCGTCTTCTTAAAGAAGCGATGCAGATCGCTGACATTCGGATGTTGCCGCCAAGACGAAGGCAGCAAACGCGCGTGCGCGTCTGCAGAGCAACTGATTGACGGGCCATGCTTGCCGGCCGAGCTCGGATACGAAGAGCTGCTCTTCGATCCATGGTCGTTGCTGGCCAAACGCGGACGCCGCTTCACGGCGCGCTGCGCGCTATTGATGAAGGACTTTCTGGAATGCGACGTGCGGGTGGGGATAAGACGGTAGCTCGCTTTGGTGCGGCGCTGCTGGGTGGTGTGGCGTGGCTGACGTGGTTCGAATCGCCTGCTCAATCCCAAACGCCTCAGGGCGGCAGCTCCCTTCCGCCCGTGACCGTCGAAGCTCCGACGCAACAGTCGGTTCGCCGTGCGCCAACCAGGCGAAACGACGCGCGGGTCCGATCGACCTCACGGCGCGCCCCGCAAGCCCCGACGGTCGCAGTGCAATCGCAACCGGCTGTCGTCCCGCCATTTGCCGGCGGGCAGGTCGCTCAAGGCGCGCGACTTGGGATGCTCGGAAATACCAACACCATGAAGTCACCCTTCAGCGTGACGAGTTACACGGACAAGTTCATTCGGGATCAACAGGCGGCAACGGGTGCGGATGCCCTGATCCTCGATCCCTCCGTGCGAAGTTCCCACCCGACGGGTGGTATCGTCGACTCCTTCAACATACGCGGCTTCCCGATCAACGAAGGCAATAACGGTGAGTTCGCCTTCGAGGGCCTTTACGGAATCGCGCCGACATATCGGATCTTCACGGACTACGTCGAGCGCATCGAAGTGCTCAAGGGTCCCTCGGCCGCGCTCTCGGGCATGGCGCCCAATGGCGGTGTTGGCGGCGTCATCAATGTCGTGCCCAAGCGCGCGGAAGAGGATTTGACCCGCTTGACCGCGAGCTACGGCTCGACCGCACGTTTCGGCGGTCACTGGGATGTTGCGAGGCGCTACGGCGATGGCAAGGAATGGGGCGTACGCGCCAGCGGAAGCGTCCGCGGCGGCGACACGCCCATCGACCGCCAGTCCGAGACGACAGGTGTCGGATCGCTGGCGCTCGACTATCAAGGCGAACGGTTCAGGTCCTGGCTCTATCTCATCGCCCAGACCGATCGGTTCGACGCGCCGTCACGTCCCTTTCTGATGGCTCCCGGCCTGCAGGTGCCGAAGGCGCCGGACGGCAAGCTGAACGTGACCCAGCCCTGGGAATGGTCGCGCATCAACGACCAGTCTGCCTTGCTGCGGACGGAGTACGATCTCACCGAGCAGGTCACGCTGTTCGCGGATGTCGGCGGCTCCAAGACCAATGTCGAGCGGTTCTTCGGTCTCCCGACCATCGTCAACACGAACGGCAATACGACCTCGACGCCCCAGTACTTCGGCCTCAGCATCGATCGAACTACATATGATGGCGGTGTTCGCGCCCGCTTCGATACCGGCTTCGTCCACCATGCCGTCGCCTTCCAGGCCTCGGTCTATCACGACGCGCTGCACCGGCGGCTCACCAATGGCAGTCTGGTCACCTCGAACATCTACAGTCCGACCGTCGCGCCGACGCAGTTCGCGAACGAGATCAGCGACCGCCCTCGGCTCTCGGACAGCGAGCTTACCGGGCTTTCGATTGCCGACACCTTGTCCGTGCTCGATGAGCGCGTCCTGTTGACTTTGGGCGTCCGCCGCCAGGGCATTGAGGCGAACAACTATTCCTCCAATGTCGGGACACCGACGTCGTCCTATGACAAGAGCGCGGTCACCCCCGTGGTCGGCCTGGTCGTCCGTCCCCAGGACAACGTCTCCCTCTACGCGAACTATGTCGAAGGTCTCGCGCGGGGCGACATTGCCCCTCAGGGTACGACGTCCAATTTCGGTGAAGTGCTGCAGCCCTACATCGCCAAGCAGTACGAGGCCGGTATCAAGGTGGAGTTCGGCCGGATCGCGACCACCTTCAGCGCGTTCGAGATATCGAAGGCGAGCGGCGAGTCGTCTGCTGGGCGCTTCGCGGCGACAGGCGAGCAACGTGTCCGCGGGCTCGAATTCAACGTCTACGGCGAACTCTTGCCGGATGTTCGTGTCCTCGGAGGTGTCTCGCTGCTGGACGGCACCCTGACGAAGACCGCCGTCGCGGCCAATGTGGGCAACGCGCCGATCGGCGTTCCGAACATACAGGCCAATATCGGCGCGGAGTGGGACCTCCCGTGGATGAGGGGGCTTACCGTGAATGGAGCAGTGATCTACACGGGCAGGCAGTTCGTCGACTCCGCGAACAAGCAGCCGATTCCCGAGTGGACGCGGCTCGACCTCGGCGCTCGCTACACCACCGCGATCAACGGCAAGAAGACGGTTTTCCGCGCAAACATCCAGAACGTGACCGGTGAGAGTTACTGGTCCAGCGTGGCTTCGTTCGGAACATTCTTCCTGGGAGCACCACGCACATATCTCCTGTCGATGACCGTGGATATGTGACCGCGCACGCGCTTGCGTGAAACGCAGCCCAGCATTCCGCTCCGGCGCTGTGATGCGCCGGACTAAAAAAGTCTCCATGGAATCAACGAGGTGACTTCCATCTCGAGGGCCCTTTCGGCCGCCGGGCCGAAAAGTGGCGCGGCTCTTGCTCTTGCCAGTATGAGGGTTCTTGATAAACGTCATACTGCGGGATCAGGTGGATGGAGCGAGCGGTGAGGCGGACTTTGCGGGCGGTCGAGCCCGGAACGGTGGTGCTGTTCGGAGGGCTGATCGCCGCCAACATCGCCGCATGGGCCTGGGCCTTCGCGCTGTTCGGCGACCGGCCGACGGTGCTGGCGACCGCGCTGCTGGCCTGGGTGTTCGGCCTGCGCCACGCTGTCGATGCCGACCACATCGCCGCCATCGACAACGTCGTGCGCAAGCTGATGCAGACGGGTGGTGCGCCACGCAGCGTCGGCCTCTATTTTGCGCTCGGCCATTCCACCGTCGTCGTGGTGGCTACCATATTGCTTGCGCTCGGCGTGGTGAGCCTGGGCGGCGACAGCCTGCTCAAGGAGATCGGCGGCCTCATCGGCACGTCGGTGTCGGCCCTGTTCCTGCTGGTGATCGCGGCCATCAATCTCGTCATCTTCGTCGGCCTGTGGCGGACGTTTCGCGCTGCCCGGGAGCAGGGCGTCCACGACGCCGAAGGGCTCGAGAGGCTGCTCGCCAATCGCGGCTTCCTCGCGCGACTGCTCGAACCGCTGTTCCGCCTGGTCACAAAACCCTGGCACATGTACCCACTCGGCTTCCTGTTCGGGCTCGGCTTCGACACGGCGACCGAGATCGGCCTGCTCAGCATCTCCGCAACCGAAGCCGCGCGCGGCGCGTCGGTTGCGGACGTGCTGGTCTTCCCTGCACTGTTCGCGTCGGGCATGGCGCTGGTCGACACCGCCGATTCCGCGCTGATGGTGAGCGCCTATCGATGGGCCTTCGTCGATCCTTTGCGAAAGCTCTGGTATAACCTCACGATCACCGGTGCCTCGGTGGCGGTCGCGCTGTTCATCGGCGGTATCGAGGCGCTCGGGCTGATCGCCGACCGGCTCGATCTGTCCGGAGGGATGTGGACGCTGGTCGACGGCCTCAACGAGTCGCTCGCCAATGTCGGCTTTGCCGTGATCGCGCTGTTCGCGGTCGCCTGGCTCGTCTCGGTCGTGCTCTATCGCCGCGTCTTTGCGGACGGCCGGAACCGGGCCGCGACGAAAGCTCTGGCATGCGCCGATGCGACCGAAGTGGCGTGAGGCCTGTCGTGGCGGCGGCGCGCTGACGGCACTCTCGGCCCTGGTTCTGCTCGCGGATGACGGCCGCGCTTTCGCGCAGAGCGAGAGCACCTCACGCGAGCTGCCGCCAATCCAGATCGGCGGCGGCGAGGCGCCGGGGCGCAAGAAGCCGGTCGCATCGCGCCGGGCCGGCAAGCCGTCCCCGGCGGATCACCGCATCCCCGTGTATCCGGCAGCGGCGCAAGCGTCGGATATGCGCAGCGTCGCCTCGGGTGCAAAGGGGCAGCTTGGCATGGCCAGCGAGATCTCCGTCTCGGGCGAGGAGATCAATGCACGTCCTTTCGCGCGGCCGGGCGAAGCGCTCGAAGCCGTGCCGGGTCTCATCGTGACGCAGCATTCCGGCGAGGGCAAAGCCAACCAGTATTTCCTGCGCGGCTATAATCTCGACCACGGTACCGACCTTGCCATCACCGTTGACGGCGTCCCCGTGAACATGCGCACCCACGCGCACGGCCAGGGCTATGCCGATCTCAACTGGCTGATTCCGGAGGCTATCGCAGCAGTGGACGTGCGCAAGGGTCCGTACTTCGCCGACGAAGGCGATTTCGCATCAGTCGGCAGCGTCCATATCGATCTGATCGACCGCACCAGGGGGATAGCGCAGGTGACCGCCGGCAGCTTCGGCTATCGCCGTCTGCTCGGCATGGACTCCGCGAAGGTCGGTGACGGCTCCTTGCTCGTGGCCGGGGAGATCGGGACCTACAACGGCCCATGGGCCAATCCGGACAATGTGCGAAAGCTCAACGGCCTCGTGCGCTACAGCCAGGGCACCGCGACCGACGGCGTCTCCGTCACCGGCATGGCTTACGCCAACAAATGGAATTCGACGGACCAGGTCCCGCAGCGCGCGATCGCATCCGGCTTTCTCGATCGCTTCGGCGCGGAAGATCCAAGCGACGGCGGCAACACCAACCGCTTCGCGCTCTCGGGCCGCATCGCGCAGAGCGACGATCTCGGCTCCTGGAAAGCCAACGCTTATGTCGTGAAGAGCCAGCTCGACCTCTTCAACAATTTCACCTACTACCTCAGCGATCCCGTGCTCGGCGACCAGTTCCACCAGCACGACGATCGCCTGATGGCGGGCGCCAACATCTCGCGCACGCTGAACGGCGCGTTGGCAGGCTTGCCGATGCAGACCACCTTTGGCCTGCAGTCGCGCTATGATGCGATTGATCTCGCGCTCACCAACACCTTCCAGCGAGGCTTCCTTGCCAGCGTTCGCAGCGACAAGGTCGGCGAGGGCAGCGTCGGCGTCTATGCCGAAAACACGGTGCGCTGGACTGACTGGCTCAGGACGACGGTGGGCTGGCGCGGCGACTATTATGCCGCCGACGTCACGTCGCGGTTCAATCCCAACAATTCCGGCCGTACCGACGCCGCGCTCGGCAGCCCGAAATTCAGGATGGTGCTCGGTCCGTTCAACCAGACCGAATTCTTCTTCGGCGCCGGCTACGGCATGCACTCCAACGACGCCCGCGGCGCGACCACGACGGAGGATCCTAGCGACCCCGCGACGAGGCTGACGCCATCGCCGCTCCTGGTGCGCACCAGGGGTGCAGAGGTCGGCGTGCGCAGCAGGATCGTTCCCGGCCTCGACACCTCGCTCAGCCTCTTCATCCTGGATCAGGATTCCGAGATCCTGTTCTCCGGCGATGCCGGGGATACGTCGGCGACCCGCGCCAGCCGCCGCTACGGCTTTGAATGGACCAACCACTACCGGCCCAGATCCTGGATCGACATCGACGCCGATCTCGCAATGACCCATGCACGCTTCTGCGGTCATGACAGCGAGCAGGCGGACGTCTATGCTTCGCTCGCCGGCTATCCCGAGGCGCAGATCGGCAATGCGCCCGGCAACTACATTCCGAACTCGCCCGCGATGGTGGCTTCAGTCGGCGTCACGCTGGGCGAGAGGACCGGCTGGTTCGGGACCTTGCGCTGGCGGTATCTGGCGTCGAGCCCACTGACGGAGGACAACGCGTTCCGTTCCTCTGCGACCAGCATTTTCAACGGCCGCCTCGGCTATCGTATCGACAATGGCTGGCGCCTTCAGCTCGACGTGTTGAACCTCCTCAACACGAGGGCGAACCAGATCAGTTATGCCTATGGCTCGCTGCTCAAGACCGATACGCTCTACAACCTCTGCGCATCGGGTACTGCGCCAACTTCAGTCTGTCAGAACGGCGTGATGGACTACGTGCTGCACCCCGTGGAGCCGTTGACGTTCCGTCTTACCATCGCCGGGACGTTCTAGGTCTGGTCAGGTCGTGGGCGGCGAAAGTCTCCGCGACGAAAAAATGGCCTCGCAACGCGCGATGCGTTGCAGGCGAGGTGTGTTGTGGTAGTGAACGGCCAGGTTGGCGGCACATCGCGGCCTGACAGCGCACCAGGGGACCGTCGATGAACCGTGACCTCGATCTCGCCGACTTCGAACTGCATCCGCAGCGCGGTGCGGTGCTGGCCGAGGTGCATGCACGCCCATTCACCCGGTTGACGGCGCCGGTCACGGTGCTGCGCTTTGCCTTTCTCGGCCAGGGCGAGGTCGCTGCAGCGGACCGGCAGAGCTTCGTGGCATTTTGTATGTCGCACGGGCAGGCGCCGCCGGACGCCGGAACAAAGCATCACCAGGTGACGATCGGTGACACCCAGCTGCGCTGGGAGCAACACTCGGAGTTCAGCACCTTCACCTGGATCCTGAGCAGCCCGCAGACGCCCGCGCGCCGGTTCGGCGAGATCGGTGAAGAGCCGGCCGCGTTGATCCGGTCTCTGCGGCAATCGGGCCAATTGCTGGTCGCCGTCAAGCTCGAGGTCGAGCAGATTTCGGCGGCGCTGGAGCGTGCGCAGCAGCTGTTCGAGAGAGGTAGTCTCGCCATCGCCGCGGTCCGCAGCGGTCCCGCCGTCGTTGCATCCGACTTTCGCACCGATGATCAAGGCTTCGTCCGCATCCTCGTTTGCAACGACGGCCTCTCGCCCGGCCGGCTCGGCGCCCTCGTGCAGCGTGTGCTGGAGATCGAGACCTATCGCACGCTGGCGCTGCTCGGTCTGCCCGCCGCGCTCGAGCTTGCGCCCTCTGTCGACCATATCGGCCGACGGCTCGTCGAAGTGCTCGAGGAGATGCAGGGTGCCGAGGATCTCAAGCTCAACAATCATCTCCTGACGGAACTGACGGCATTGGCGGCTTCGCTCGAAAGGGGAGCTGCCGGCAGCTCGTTCCGGTTCGGCGCCAGCCGCGCCTACAACGACATCGTGCAGGCCCGCCTCGCCGTGATCGAAGGCGGCGAGATCGCGGGCTATCCGACCTGGTCCTCCTTCCTCGCCCGCCGCATGGCACCTGCGATGCGCACCTGCGCGACGATGGAGGACCGGCAGGCGGATCTGTCGATCAAGCTCGCGCGCGCGGCTGATCTGTTGCGCACACGCGTCGATGTCGAGCTCGAGGAGCAGAATCGCGATCTGCTGCGCTCGATGGATGAGCGCACCCGGTTGCAATTGAGGCTGCAGAGCACGGTCGAAGGCTTGTCGGTGGCGGCCATTGGCTATTACGTCGTCAGCCTGTTCGGCTACCTCGCCAAGGGGGCCCACGACGGTGGCCTGCATGTCGAGCCTTCGCTGGCAACCGCGATCTTCGTGCCGGTTGCCGTGGCCGTGGTCTGGATCGTCACCCGCAATATCCGCAGGCGGCACTTGAAGCACGACGAAATGTCGGGCGCTCACGACTGAGGGCGCAAACGAGGCTCTTGCGCTTCGTCGATAAGCGGTTGAAGCGAGGTCGACTGGGAGACGTGGATGAGCCGATCCGACCGAACCGTGCCTGTGTCGCCCTCTGTCAATCCCCGCGCGCAGA
>NZ_AJQF01000160.1:0-14726 GCF_000261705.1 Bradyrhizobium genomosp. III
GTCGCCCTGCTCCGTGCCTCCGAGCAGCTCAAGGGCCTGCGCACCAAGAACGACGACCAGAAGACCGGCGTCGAGATCGTGCGCAAGGCGCTGTCGGCTCCGGCTCGCCAGATCGCGATCAACGCCGGTGAAGACGGCTCGGTGATCGTCGGCAAGATCCTGGAGAGCAAGACCTACGCTTACGGCTTCGACTCCCAGACCGGCGAATATGCCGACCTCGTCAAGAAGGGCATCATCGACCCGACCAAGGTGGTCCGTACCGCGATCCAGAACGCTGCCTCGGTGGCCGCGCTCCTGATCACCACGGAAGCCATGGTCGCCGAGCTGCCCAAGAAGGGCGGCGCCGGTCCGGCGATGCCCCCGGGCGGCGGCATGGGCGGCATGGACTTCTAAGGTCCAACGACCTCAAGAACTACGAAACCCCGGCAGCGATGCCGGGGTTTTTGTTTGGGGGTGATACACGCTAAGATGGTGGTGGTGGATTCGTCATTCCGGGGCGGCGCGTAGCGCCGAGCCCGGAATCCATAACCACAGGCGGATGGAATGGCCTATTATGTCTACATCCTCGCAAGTAAGAAGCACGGCACCCTCTACATCGGCGTGACCAGCGATCTCGTTCGCCGTGTGTACGAGCACAAGACAAAGGCCGTTCCCGGATTCACGATGAAGTACGACGTTTCGAAGCTCGTCTTGTTCGACATCTACGACGATGCAGTTACCGCCATCGCCCGCGAGAAAGAACTCAAGAAGTGGCGTCGCGACTGGAAGACGCGGCTGATCGAGGAGCAGAATCCAAACTGGGATGATCTCTATCCCGGGATAGCCAACTAAGGCCTGTGGTTATGGATTCCGGGCTCACGCCCAAGTGGGCGCGCCCCGGAATGACAGTGCGGCACAATCAAACGCTTCGCGCCCATGACGACGGCCCTCACTCCACCTTGCCCAGCCGCTCCATGTGCGGCTCGCCGTCTTCGTCGAGCGACCAGAAGATGCGCGTCACCTTGCCGACGAGATTGTCCATCGGCACGAAACCGAACGTCGACATCATGCGGCTGTCGGTGGAATTGTCGCGGTTGTCGCCGAGCACGAAGAAATGGCCCGGCGGCACCGTGAAGACGTTGGTGTTGTCCAGGAAACCGTTGTCGAGGCAGTCGTTGGTGACATAGGACGCGCCGCTCGGCAGCGTCTCGCGCCAACGCTTGACCCTGACGCCGCCATCCCCACCGCAGGCGTTGTCGGCGAGCCCGTCCTCGAGCGCGACGCGCGTCACCGGCCGGTCGTTGAGGATGAACTGGCCCTGCCGCATCTGGATGCGGTCGCCGGGCAGCCCGACCACGCGTTTGACGTAGTCGACCGAGCTGTCCTTTGCCGTCCGGAACACGACGATGTCGCCGTATTCCGGGTCGGCGGCGAAGACGCGACCCGAGATCCAGGACGACGCGAACGGCAATGAATACCGGCCGTAGCCATAGGCATATTTGGCGGCGAAGACGTAGTCACCGACCATCAGCGTCGGCGCCATCGAATTGGAGGGGATGCTGAACGGCTGATAGAGGACGAAGCGAAACAGGATCAGCGGGGACCACAGCACCGGGACCAGCAGGATCAGGATGACGATCACCTTCCATTCCCGCGATTGCGCTCGCGACGGCCGGATGGAGTCCTGAAGAATCGTCATGCGCCTGCCCTGATCAAACCCGTGGTCTTCGCGAGATTACGCAACCTTCGCGCGCGCGCAATCCCGGCTCCGTGATTTTGGTCGCACAGGCGCGGTTCGGCGTTCATTGCAAGCGACGACGACGGATAAGTGAAGGGCCGCCCGTGGGCGGCCCTTCGGTTTTACGCACTCTCGGGGGCCTTCAGGCGCACGAGCCGGGTCAGAAGGGCATCGAGGCCCTCGCCGTTGCCGGCGTGGAGGTCGATGCGGCCGACCTTCTCGACCAGCCGCTCCAGCGACTCCAGCTCCTTGAGCCGCAGCAGCAGGGGGTTCTCCTCCATCAGGCGGGCGGTGTTCAGAAGCGAACGCGTCGCCGCGGTCTCCTCCTGCCGGCGGATCAGGTTCGCCTTGGCGACCCGCTCCGCCTCCACCACCTTGTTCACCAACTCCCGGATCTCGCCGGGCAGGATCACGTCCTTGACGCCGAGCTCGGTGACCTCGACACCGGACTCCGCGACGCGTGCCCGCACATAGTCGCGCAGCTCCGCATCCAGCGCCGCCTTCGCAGACAGCACCTCGTCCAGCGTCCGGCCCGCAACCGCCTCGCGGATCGCGAACTGCACCAAACGGTACAGCCACGCATCCACGTCGGGCACGGTCGCAACCGTCCGCTCGGGATCGACCACCTTACGGAACGCCGTCAGCGTCACCCGCAGCGCGATGCGATCCTTGGTCAGCATCTCCTGCGCGGTGATCTCGACCGCCTGGGGCCGCAGGTCGAGGCGCTTCACCTCGATCTTGCGGCCGACGGTCCAGAAGGCGTGCCGACCGGGCACGAGCCGCTCGACGAGCCGGCCCTCGACATAGAGCAGGCCCGCCTCGTGGTTCTCGACCACCGTCTCCGACGTCACGGCCGAGCGGTTACGTTCGATCATGGCCAGATGCCGCGCGCCGACCCTGACATCGCTGGACACGTCGATGCGCTCGACATCGACGCTCGTTGCGACCTTCCAGTAGACGCGCACCTGCCAGGGCGTCATCAGATGCACGGGCCGGCCGTCGAGGCTGACGATGGCGATCTCGTCCGCCTTGGTCTCGACCGCCTCGAACAGTTCGGCGGCGAGATCAGGCCGTGCGGCCTTCAGCACCGCGTAGCGATCCGCAGAGAATTCGCTGCGGACCACATCGAGCACCTCGGCCTTGAGCTCGTGCAGGGGATCGAACAGACGATGCCTGCCGGGCGCGAGCACGCGCACGAGCTGCCCGTTGCGCGTGAGCAGCGCACGCTCGCCATCCTTGACCGTCACGTTCAGCATCAGCAAATGCCAGCCCTTGTTCGAAGTCATGGCACGCCTCCATCGTTTTGCGTCCGGCCGGATGCCGGACAACAGGTTTCGTTTGCAAAGGATTTGAGGACGCGGACGACGCTTCCTGAGAGATCGACGGACCGAGGCTTGAGCTCGCATGACGACGGGCGCACGCGCGCGATCGCGCGACGGATGTCGCGCGGCCGAGCGGAGCCACCCGGCATCAACGCAAGCGGTATCTACCCGCGGCGCAAAGCCGGTCTCACAGTGTCTAGGTTCGGACGGAAAGCCTTGCGGCAAAACGGCCGGACTGCGACTGAAGCGCGCGTCCGGTCCTCGTCAGAGGTGTCAGTTTTTCAGGCTGACCCGTAGCGCTGGAGCGGGATTCGAACCCGCGTCACGATGATTAAACGTCATCTGCTCTACCACTGAGCTATCCTTTGGTTGGTACAAGAAATCGGAATCGAACCGATGCCTCCGGATTTCACTCCGACGCTCTCCATGAGCTACATCCTGCGTCTTCATTCGGCGGAACACGAAACCGGAGACCGGCTCGCGCCAGCCGGGATCTCAGAGAGCCCGGACACATGGCCTAGCGAAGGAGCGGGCTAATAGCCGAAGCACGTTCGGGTTGCAAGGGGGAGCTCGAAGATTTTTCGACACAGCTTGCGCAGTGTGACGCGAGGATCACAGCGCCATGTGCGTCAAGGGCGCGAAGTTTCCTGGAAACACGCCCTCACCCAGTCGATCGTCACGCGCGTCGCGGGATCGCGCTTGAGATGGTTCTGCACCAAGAGCCAGACGTCGCGCCGCCTCGGCAGAAGCGTCGCGCGCAGGCTGCGGTCGGCGAACAGGCCTTCGCAGCTGTGCTCGGGCAGCACGCCGACGGCCTGATGCGACTGGATCAAGGTCCTGATGATGCGGACATTGTCGGTGATGCATCGAACGTTCGTCAGCCGCTTCGCGCGCAAGAACTGCTGTTCGGGAATGGTGTCGAGCTCATCGGGATAGATGCAGGCGACCGGCTCGCCGCCGGCGCGGTCGGCGGGCTCGAAGAAATACAGCCTGACATCGCCGAGCTTGGAGATGGTGAAGTCGCCCTTCTCCGGCTTGCGCAGGCGAATGGCGAGGTCGGCTTGCCAGCGCGAGAATTTGACGTTGCCGCTGGACGTCAGGAATTGCAGGGTCAGGCCGGGATGATCGCGCAGGAAGCTGCTCGCGTGCGGCGCCAGCAACTCTTCGGCGACCGCGTTGGTCGAGGCGATGCGCAGGCGGCCGACCGGGCCGGGCTGGCTCTCCTTGATGCGGTCGATCGCCGCGACATGGACGGCCATCGCGCCGACATGCTCGAGCACCGCCTCGCAATGGCGCGTCGGACGGCGCTGGCCGTCCACGGCATCGAACAGCAGCACGCCGAGATCGCGCTGAATGCGTGCGAGCCGGCGGCCGACGGTGGTCTCGTCGATGCGCAGCCGCGCGCTGGCGCCGGCATAGGTGCCCTCGTCCCTCACCGCGGCAATGATGCGCAGATCGTCCCAGTTCATCCGGGCGAGCCTAGCAGGCGATGCCGCGTCCTGCAAATCTGCAGCCATTAGCTGCAATAGTCCTGCACAATGGCAGGCCCATGCTGCGCTAATGTGACGCCATCCGATCTCCCTGGAAGGCCTGACCAGCATGACCGCTCCCAAGACCCTGCTCGAACTCGCCGGCGCCGATCTCAATCCCCCGAAGCTCAACGAGGCCTGCCTCGTGCTGATCGACATCCAGAACGAATATTGCGCCGGCCCGTTGGCCCTTCCCGATGCACAGCCGGCGATCGCCGCGGCGGCGCGCCTGCTGGCGCGGGCACGGGAGAGCGGCGCTGCGATCATCCATGTCGCGCACAAGGGCCGCGCCGGCAGCCTGTTCGATCGCGAGGCGGCGCGCGGCGCGATCGTCGATCGCCTGACGCCGCAAGCAGGCGAGCCCGTGATCGAGAAAGCGCTGCCGAACTCATTCGCCGGCACCGATCTGCAAGCCCGGCTTGCCGCGACCGGATGCAAGAACATCGTGCTGGCCGGCTTCATGACCCACATGTGCATCTCCTCGACCGCCCGCGCCGCGCTCGACCTCGGCCTGCGGACGACGATCGCGGCCGATGCCTGCGCCACCCGTGACCTGCCGGATGGCCGCGGCGGCAGACTGGACGCCCGGACGATTCACGAGGTCGCGCTGGCCGAGCTCTCGGACCGCTTCGCGATCATCGCGCGCAGCGATGCGCTGATTTGACGGAGCATCCGATGCTGCAACTCTATTTCTTTCCGATGGCCTGCTCGCTCTCGAGTCGCATCGCGCTGATGGAGGCCGGTATCGAGGCGCAGTATCACCTCGCCCATATCTGGACCAAGCAGATCGTGGACGACGGCAGCGATTTCCTCGGCGTGTCGCCGAAGGGCGCGGTGCCGGTCCTGGCGCTGGAGAACGGCGAACGGCTGACCGAGAGCGCGGCAGTGCTGCAATACATCGCAGACGTGAAGCCGACGGCGGGCCTTGCGCCGGCGTTCGGGGATCCCGATCGCTATCGCCTGCAGGAGTGGCTGAGCTTCATCGGCGCCGAGATCCACAAGGCGTTTCTGTTTCCGACCTTCTGGTACAAGGACGATGGCTCGCTCGCCAAGCCGCGCGTCAGAATCACGCAGACATTGTCGGTGCCGTCGGCGCATCTGGCGGAGCGCGAATTCCTCGTGGGTGACGGCTTCACCGTCGCGGATGCCCACCTCACCTGGGCCTTGCTGCTGCTCCGTCCCGCAGGCGTCGACATCGCGCAATGGCCGTCTCTGTCAGCCTATCTCGGGCGCATGCAGGCGCGGCCGGCCGTGCGAGAAGCGATCGCGACCGAAATGGCCCTGCGCAAGGCGATGGCAGCGTGACCCGACATCACGGTCGCGAAATCTGATCGTTTTCCCGGCGAGGGCATTGAAGTCGGCGCGGCTTACGCTAATCTGGAGGGATATTTTCGATATTTTCTTGGAAGGCATTCATGCGTGCTCTTTCCAGATTGTCCTCATCTTTATTTTGCCTGGGCCTCCTCGCCGGCTGGCTGTCTCCCGATACTGCATCTGCGGACACGCGCGTGGCATTGGTGATCGGCAACGGCGCCTATACATCGACGGCGCAGCTGCCCAACCCGTCACACGATGCCGAGGACGTCGCAGCCTCACTCAAGCGCAGCGGCTTCGAGGTGATCCAGGGCATCGACCTGCGCCAGGCCGACATGCAGGATCTGACCATCCGCTTCGCGCGCGCCGCGAGCAGAGCTGACGTTGCCATATTCTATTACAGCGGCCATGCGATGCAGTACAACGGCGTGAACTATTTGATGCCTGTCGACGCCACGCTCACCGATGAGGCCGACCTGAAGCGCTTCGTGCGGGTCGACGACATCGTGAACGATCTGCAGCAAGCCAAGAACCTCCGCATCCTGGTGCTCGATTCCTGCCGCGACAATCCGCTGGCGGAAACTCTCAAGCGCTCGGCGACGCGGGCCGCCTCGATCGGGCGCGGCCTGTCGAAGGTCGAAGCTCCGCGCGGCACGATCGTGTCGTTCTCGACGCAATCGGGGCAGACCGCGGCGGACGGCGTCGGCCGCAACAGCCCCTACACGGCCGCGTTCCTCAAGCACATCGAAGAGCCGCAGGAGATCGGCGATGTGTTTCGCGACATCAGCAGCGACGTCTATGATGCCAGCGGCAAGACGCAGCTCCCGGAGCTGTCGCTATCGATCATCGGCAAGTTCTACCTGAACGGACCGGTGTCGGTCACGATCGCACCCGCAGCTCCGCAGGCCGCGCCGCGGGCCGACCCGTGCGCATCCGCGGAGGCGCACTGGAAGGCTGCCGACACCATCGGCACCGTCAGCGCCTTCGAGGACCATCTGACGCGATTTTCCAGTTGCAGCTTCGCCAATCTCGCCAAGGCGCGGATCGAGGGCCTGAAGCAGAAGGTGGCGCTGGCGCCTGCGACCAATACCCGCGCCGGCGGCAGCAAGGACTTCGACGGCACTTGGGACGTGACGCTGAACTGCCCGGCTTCCGGCAAGGCGCAGGGCTTCACCAGGCCCCTCGCCGGCACCGTGACCAACGGCGTGTTTCACGCCGAGGCTCAGAGCAAGGACGGCGTCAACCGCCTGGAGATCGACGGCCAAATCCAGGCCGACGGCAAGACGACGTTGAGCGCGCGCGGCACAACGGGGGCAAGCGCGTACACGCTCAACAACCTTGCGCCCGGCTCGCCTTACGCCTTTACGGTCGACGCGCAGTTCGATCGCACCCGCGGCACCGGCAAGCGCAACGAGGCGCGCGCCTGCAACCTGGTCTTCGTCAAGCGCTGATCGTGCAGAAAGAGTGAGGCGCGCTGCGCCTCACTCCACCCGCGCCAGCACCGCGAGCTTGCGGATGCCCTTGTTGCGGTAGGCGTCGAGGAACGCGTAATAGTCCTTGAACGACACGCAGCCGTTGGAATCGCCGTTCGGCCCGAGCATGAAGGTGTGCGCAAGCAGGCCGTCACGGCCGTAGATCGCGCTCTCGCCGCCGATCGGGGTCAGGCGCAACGCGGGCACGCCGTGGAACAGCGCTTCGCGCGGCTTCAGCGTGTAGATGTGCGGCGGCGTCACGCCGCGCATGCGCGTGCGCTGGGAGCGCGGATCGTCGAGACTGGAGCCGAGGCCGGAATGCGCCTCGAGCTTGGTGCCGTCGGGCAGATACACCGTCTTGGCAGTGATGTCGTAGACCGCGGTGTCACGCTCATAGGGCGGCGCGCCGCCGAACATCGGGTTCTGCTCCTTCGGCGCGATCGACGCGGTCACGCTGGCATCGGCCGAGGCGTAGGCCAGCAGCCCGCCGGACGGCTCGCGCTTGCCCCAGAGTTTTTCGACCATCGACTGCCGCGGACCGGTGATCGACATCACCGCGGCCTTGGCGCGATCGGCGAACGACTTCTTCGCTTCCGGTGCCGGCACGATCTGGGCCGGATCGGCCGAGGCGAGTTGCATCTGGGCATCCGGAGCGCGCTTGGCCTTGTCCCCGGTCTTGTCAGCGGACTTCTCAGCAATTTTGGCCGGGGCCGACGGCTTCAGTGCTTCCGCGACCTTCGCGATCACGCTCTGCTTCGGCGCGTCCTTGGCCACCGCAACCTGGGTCGCTGGCGCCGCGCTGGCCGCGTTCGATGCCACGCCTTGGGTCGCAGCGGCAGCAAAGCGCTCGTTGAACATCTCACGCGAGATCGGGGCGGCGACCTGCAACCGGTCAGGCAGGAGCGCAAAAGCTTCCTTGATGGCGTCGCCGGCCTCGCGCAGCGCGACCTTGGGCGCACGCTTGATCACCGGCTCGTCGTAGCCAATGCCGCCGACGGTCGGATAGACGCTCGCGCCGAAGACGTTGCTGTAGATAGTCCAGCCGGCACCCATCACGACGCAGCCGATGGCCGCGGCGCCAAGCCAATTGGTCGTGGTCATTTTCCGGGAAGACTTCCGAAGAGAATTCTTGGACTTCCGTGCCGCGTTACTCTGCGCAGCGATACTCTTACTCATTCGCCTTGCGTCCAGGACGGTGTCACTCAGTCCCCCTTCGAAGTGCCGCTGGTCACGATCCGGGAACAGCATCTCGCAGAGGGTCGGAGCGTCATTAAGGCGACTTTTAGTTAAATGCGGATT
Source organism: Bradyrhizobium genomosp. III (assembly GCF_000261705.1). NCBI lineage: Bacteria > Pseudomonadati > Pseudomonadota > Alphaproteobacteria > Hyphomicrobiales > Nitrobacteraceae > Bradyrhizobium > Bradyrhizobium genomosp. III. The sequence continues at coordinate 8,654 of NZ_AJQF01000160.1, forward strand.
AAGTTCGGGCAGATGTGCGGCAGCTCGTTAGCGTCGTCCCATTTCGAGAAAAAAGCCCGCAGAACTACGGACTTAGCCGCGTCTGTTAACTATAATTCTCGGCAGGAGCGGCGCATTCAGCGATCGTCTCCCGCCGCCTCTCTAGGGCCACCCAACCAAGTCGTTTTCGTGGCCTTCGATACCCGGAAGATAGCGGGGAAGCGTTGCGCGAGGCTGGTGCGCCGGCCTTCCCGCCGGCGCGTGGGTGACACGAGAACGGCGGGCAAGATCACGCACATCACACAGCGCTCGGACCGCCCACACGGCGACCGCGCCCTGACCGAAAGTTGATCGCACCGCTCTGGAAAAGGCCTCGGCAAGAAAATAGCTCGTAAAGCGGCACTTTTCAGCAGCCTCTGCGTGTGATACGGTACCGTATCAACATCGCCTTGAATTGTGCCGGGCATGCAAACGGAGGCTGGCATGAGAAGGTTCGCGCGCGCCGGATATCTTGCTCTGGCGTCGTCGTTGTTGATGGGATACGCGGCCGCGCAGCCTGCCAATGCAGCTTGCACATCGTCGGCCTCGGCCGCCGGCACGCAGACCTGGCGCTGCGACAACGGCATCACCATCGTTGCAGAAAACGGCGCCAGATTTGAACTAAAGGACGCCAACCGCGACGGACATATTGACTCCGTCGAGTTGAGCAGCAAAGCCCTGCTGGTCGAAGTGCCCAGGAAGCCGGGCGGCAATCCCTTCAAGGTGCTGACGCCGCAGGCGATTGCCGCGGTGCGCGGCACCAGATGGGCCGTCGACGTCGCTGAGGCCAAGACCTCCGTCTTCGTCGCCGACGGCCGTGTCGACGTCAGCCGCAGGGCTCGTGGGCGCGGCGTCGTGCTGGGCCCCGGCCAAGGCGTCGACGTGGAAGCGACCGGACCTTTGACAGTGAAGCAGTGGGGCCAGCCGCGCATCGACGCTCTCATGGCAAGACTTGGTCAATAAGACTTGGTCAATAGACCTCGGCCCACAGGGCCGAAGAAAAAGAAGATTGCAGTACGACGTAATGACGAGACGCGTTCAGATCCTGGTGGCACTCGCCCTCACCGCGCTGTGGGGCGCGGGCATCTTTGCCGCGCACGCAGGCGGCCATCTGCGCTTTCTCGACCGCCTCGAAGCAACGCTGACCGATTGGCGAACACAGGTCCGCGGGGTGCAGCGTCCGCCCGATCTCGTCACCATCGTCGCGATCGACGACACCGTGGTGAAGCGCGGCGGCAGCTATCCGCTGCCGCGCGCCGATCTCGCCCGCGTCGTCGACACCATCGTGCAGTTCAAGCCGAAGATCGTCGCGATCGATCTCCTGCTCGTCGACCGCAGCGCTGCGATCGGCGACGCCACGCTCGCAAACACGCTCGCCACCGGCCCCATGGTGCTCGCCGCCGCCGCGATCTTCCCCTCCGCCAGCGAGAACGTGGCGCCCGGCAGTGCAGGTCCCCTCGCCGTGCTGCCGCAAGCCGAACGTTTCCTGCTGCCGCTGCCAGCGTTCGCCGACCACGCCGAGGTCGGCATCGTCAATGTCGCGACCGGACAATCGGGATCGCCGCTCTCGGTACCGATGCTGTTCCGGACCCGCGACAAGGTCGAGCTGTCGTTCCCGTTGCGCGTCGCGACGCGCGCGCTCGATAAGCCGCTGACGATCGCGCCGGATCACCTCATGCTCGGCGATCGCGCGGTGCCGACCGACACCGATTTCGCGCTGCCGATCACCTATTACGGTCCCCGCCGCACCATCCGCACCGTGAGCGCGCAGAGCATTTTCGACGGCACGCTCAATCGCGCCGCGATCGAGAACCGGATCGTCGTGATCGGCGCCTCGGTCGCCGGCGGCGGCGACTTCTACCCGACACCGTTCGATTCCCTGATGCCCGGCGTCGAGGTGGTCTCGACCGCGATCACCCACCTCGTTTCCGGCGACGGCATCGTGCGCGACCATAGGGTCCATATCGCCGACGCGCTCGCTGCGATCCTGCTGCCGATGCTGCTGGTCGGCTTGCTGGCCTGGCGGCGTAGCGCGCTCGGCATCATGGCGGCGGCCGCGGTGATGATCGCCTGGGCCGGCCTCAATGCCTTCGCGTTCACGCATGGCGTCTGGCTGAATGCGGCAACCACGCTCGCCGCCGCGGTGCCGCCGGTTGCGATCTTTGCCGGTGTGCAGCTGTGGGCCGGAGGCCGCCGCACGCAATATCTCGCCGCCAAGAGCAGGTCTCTCGCACAATTCCAGGCACCGGCCGTGCAGGAATGGCTGGCGCGCGATCCGAATTTCCTGTCCAAACCGGTCCGGCAAGACGCCGCGATCGTCTTCATCGATCTCTCCGGCTTCACTTCCTTGAGCGAACGGATCGATCCGGACGCGCTTCAGGAGATCCTGCAGGCGTTTCACGCGCGGATCGACAAGGCCGCGGTCGATTGCGGCGGCATGATCACCGGCTTTCTCGGCGACGGCGCCATGATCCTGTTCGGTCTGCCGGCCGCGATGCCCGATGACGCCGCGCGCGCGCTCAAATGCGCGATCGACCTGCATCGCGGTGTCGAACACTGGATCGCCTCGCTGCCGTCAGCGATCGGCGGTCAGCTCGGCTTCAAGATCGGCGCGCATTTCGGCGAGATCGTCGCCTCCCGCCTCGGCGAAAGTCACCAGCACATCACGGCGACAGGCGACACGGTCAACGTCGCGAGCCGGCTGATGGAAGTCGCCGTCCAGAACGATGCACGACTCGCCCTGAGCAATACGCTGCTGGATACGGCCGACTTCCACGGGGCTCCCGACGGCGTCCTGTCGGGCCCCCTGCTCGCCCAGGTCCGTGGCCGCTCCGGCGTCGTGACCGTGTGGTTCTGGCGGGATCACAGTGGGCCGGGCCAGGGTGCGACAAAGGCTGAGATGATCGACTGATAGTCGTTGCTATCGACCCAGCACTCGGCTGTCGTCCCCGCGAACGCCAGGACCCATACCGCGTGATCTGTCGATGAGCACAGCTGGCCATACCAACTGAAAGATCGCCCACGAACAGTCTTCGCCAAACTGCTCCCTGGGGGTATGGGTCCCCGCGTTCGCGGGGACGACGCTGTGGAAGCATTGCGGCCTACTACCGCGCTTCCGGCGGCGGCGAGCGGTCGAGGACGTCGCCCTTGGCGCCCTCCAGCAGATCGACGCTGTAGGTCTCGACCACGAGGGGCCCGCGCTTGCGCTGCAATTGCGCGACCTGCGTCACCTTCGCAAAGAGGTCGTTGAGGACGGGATGACCGTCCGGGCGCAGCTCGTCGACATAGAGCAGCTTGCCCGCGAGCAGCTTTGGATCGGGCTCGCCCATGTTGACCCAGCGGATGCGCTGGTTCTGCTGCACCACGCAGGTGCCGCGGGGCAAGTAAAAGGCCAGCCAGCCCGTGGTGCCGTAGTCCTGAGCGAGCACGCAGGTCGCGCCATGGCGCGCGCGCACGGCTTCGATTTCGGCAGCGAGCTCGCGCCAGCCGACGCCGACGCTGCGCACGGTGGCATCGCGGCGATAACCCGAGAGCCAGCCGGTGTTGGCCTGCACGATGAGTGCTGCAAACATCACGATGCCGACAGGCGCGGCCCAGCGCAGGCAGAAATCCACCAGGCGGCGCTGGCGCGGCTTCCATTGCACGAGGTTGGCGGCAGCGGCCGCGGCGACGACGAAGGGCGGATAGACCGGCGCGAACCAGTTGGCCTCGACGCGGGCATGCAGCGAATGCCAGACGAAATAGGCGACGATGGTCCAGAACATCGCCTCGATCAGCACACGCGAGGCCAGTGCGCCGGCCCGGCGCCAGGTCAGCGCGTGCAGACCCATCGCGCCGAGGATGAAGACCAGCGGGGTTGCGAACGCGATCTGGGTGGGGATCAGCTCGGCGATGAAGACGGGTCGGAAGTCCTCGATCTTCGCGCGCCCGAGCTGCTTTGCGAACGAGACCCATTGATGGTCCGCATTCCAGAGGATCACCGGCGAGAACAGCGCCAGAGCAACGAGACCGCCGAGATAGGGCCAGGGCGAGAGGAACCAGCGCCTGAGCTTCGGCACGCAAGCGAGCCAGATCAGGATCCCGGCGCCAAAGAACATCGCCGTGTATTTCGACAGCAGTGCCGCACCGACGGCCGCCCCGACCGCAAGCCACCAGACGCCGCGGCCGGTCTCCAGTACTTTTGCGAGGAAGAACAGCACGAAGCTGGATGCGACCAGGAGCGGCGCATCCGGCGTCACGATCAGCGTGCCGACGGAGGCCATCATGGTTACGTTGAGCAGGACGGCGCTGGTCGCCGCCACGCGCGCGCCGCCGAACAGGATCGCAGCGGAGCGGTAGATCGCATAGCTCATCGGCAGTGCGAGCAGGATCGAGACGAGGCGGACGCCGAGTTCGGTATCGCCGGCGATCATGGTACCGGCGCGGATGACATAGGCGACCATCGGCGGATGGTCGTAATAGCCCCCGGCGAGGTTGTTCGACCACATCCAGTAATAGGCTTCGTCGAAGGTGATCGGCGTGAACGCGGCCGCGACGAGCCGCAGGGCCACCAGCGCCAGAATCAGCAGCACGGTATTGCGGACGATCCGCGCGTCAGCCCCGCCCATCGTGGGTTATTTCTTGCGCCAGACGAACAGGCCTGACATCGCGTAGTTCCACACCACACCCATCAGCGCACCGGCCATGCCGGCCAGCCACCAGATCGGCTCCTGGTCGTAGACCGAGAAGGCGACGCCGACATTGGCGAGCAGGCCGACGCTGCACACGATGTAAAAGGCGATCAGGCCGCGCAGCAGCGCAAAGCCCTTCAGCCGCTGGTCGCGATAGGTGAGGAAGTTGTTGAGGATGAAATTACTGGTCATGGCGACGATGGCGCCGGCGGCCTGCGCCTCCGCGAACGGCACCTTGAACAGCTGAAGTCCGATGAACAGCGTGGTGAGATGCACCACGAGGCCGATACCGCCGACCATCGCGAACAGGATGAAGCGCAGCGAGACGATGTCGTTGCTCAGCTTGGCCAGCACGAGGCCGAGGAAATCGAGCGCGACCATGGAATCGAGCTTGCTCTCGCCGTGCTGACGGGCGCCGAAAGTGTAGGGAATCTCGACCGCCCGCAAGCCGCCGTGCGCGGTCGCGACGACGTCGAGCAGGATCTTGAAGCCGTGCACGGACAGCTTCGGCGCGAGCTGCTCGAAACGATCGCGGCGGATCATGAAGAAGCCGCTCATGGGATCGGCGATCTCGACCCGCAGCATCTTCCTGGCGAACTCGGTTGCCAGCGCGCTGGCGCCGGCGCGCTGCTTGTTGAAGCCCTCGCTCTTGTAGCCCTCGATGTAGCGGCTGCCGACCACGAGGTCGGCCTCGTCGCTTGCGAGCAGCAACAGCATCTTCGGCAGTTGCGTCTCGTCGTGCTGGAGGTCGGCGTCGATCACGGCCACAAAGGGCGCGCTGGACGCCAGGATGCCCTCGATGCAGGCGCCCGACAGGCCGCGGCGGCCGATGCGGCGGATACAGCGCACGCGGCTGTCCTGCTGCGCCAGCGCGCGCACGACGTCCCAGGTGCCATCAGGTGAATTGTCGTCGACGAACACGACTTCCCAGGCGACGTTGGCGAGCACCGCCTCCAGCCGCCGGTACAGCACCGTGACATTGTCGCGCTCATTGAAGGTCGGGACGATGACCGACAGTTCCGGCCCTGCTTGAGCCTGCAGCGGATTGTCGGAGCCCGGTCTGATCGCTTCATTCATGACGGCAGCGTATATCCGCCGCGTCCTGCGCTGCCAAGCCGGGGTTTCCAAGGGAATTTGGCCAAAAGAGGCCCTAAAATGCCAACGACCCCGGAACGGCGGGCCGCGCGTACATCCGGCGCGAGCCCAAGCTATTCCAAGGTCGTTCCAACGCCGGAGTTTTCGCTCAACGGCGCCGTTAAAAGCTAGATAGGAATGACAAGACCGCTTCGCAAGGGGCGAAAAGGACGATTTTCGTGCCTTATTGGTTGGGCACTTCCCGGATGATCGGCCCGCGCGGCGCCGGCGCGGCGGGAGCCGCGGGTGCG
>NZ_AJQF01000161.1:0-19556 GCF_000261705.1 Bradyrhizobium genomosp. III
GGCGGCTTGCCGTACTGGCCAATCGGCCCGAACACGACGGCGACTGCAAGCACGATCGCGGCAGCGATCACGCCCAAAATGCCCCCTACCGACTCAGACGCCATGGAAACCCATCCCCGTTCCAGATACGCCCCGTGATATCACGGATGCGCGCGGAGCCGGAAGGGCTGCCGAAAGGCGAATGGCGGATGAGGCGGTCCAGGCTTCTCCCCTGCTCGCTATTGGCCATTGCCTACTTCGCCGGCGGCCTCTGCTTGACGAAGGCCGTCACGATGTCCTTCTGCGCGGCCTCCACTGCCCTGTTCGCGGTAGCGAGATGGGCGCCGGCATCGATGCTCGGGTACTGCGTGGTGAGATAGTCGAGCAGCGCCACTCGGTAATATTGCCGCTCCGACGAACAGGCGCCCGCGACCGAGCGGCCAAAATCCTGTTCCGTCATTCCCCGATTGCTGTCGCGCGAATATTCCCGCGCCAGGCAATGCCAGTAATCGTCGCGGCCCTGCATGGCGAGCTTCTGCGCGCCCTTCGCATCGTCGTCATCCGCCATGACTGGAGATATCATGGCAGCAGATGTCATCATGACGAGCGCCGCTCCCACCATCAGCATCCGCATCCTTTTTCTCCTTTTTCGCAGATCCTGCCGCGACCTTAGACGGGACGCAGCAACTGGCCAATCACAACTGGTTTGACTAGGATGACGGCATCCCCTCCACGTCGATGCGAGATCCTTCCGTGGCCAAAGCAAAAACTGCGTCCAAAAAGTCAGGCAACATCTTCATCGGCATCGGCGGCTGGACGTTCGAGCCGTGGCGCGGCGTGTTCTATCCGGAGAAGCTGACGCAGGCGAAGGAGCTGTCCTACGCGGCCTCGAAGCTGACCTCGATCGAGATCAACGGCACCTATTACGGCTCGCAGAAGCCGGAGAGCTTTCGCAAATGGGCGAGCGAGGTGCCCGACGGCTTCGTGTTCTCGGTGAAGGGACCGCGATTCGCCACCAACCGCCGGGTGCTGGCGGAAGCCGGCGATTCCATCAAGCGGTTCTATGATTCCGGCGTGCTGGAGCTCGGCGACCGTCTCGGGCCGGTGCTGTGGCAGTTCGCGCCGACCAAGAAATTCGACGGCGCCGATTTCGGCAAGTTCCTCGAGCTATTGCCGCGCAAGCTCGAGGGACGCGCGCTGCGCCACGTCGTCGAGGTCCGCCACGACAGCTTCTGCACACCGGACTTCGTGGCGCTGATCCGCGAGTTCGAGACGCCCGTGGTGTTCGCCGAGCACGGCAAATATCCCGCCATCGCCGACGTCGCCGGTGATTTCGTCTATGCCCGGCTGCAGAAGGGCAATGACGAGATCAAGACCTGCTACCCGCCCAAGCAGCTCGATGCCTGGGCCGAGCGCCTTCAGGCCTGGGCTTCGGGCGGTGAACCGGACGACCTGCCCAAAGTTGACAAGGCCAAGCCAAAGAAGGAGCCACGCGACGTGTTCGCCTACGTCATCCACGAGGGCAAGGTGCGCGCACCGGCCGGCGCCATGGAACTGATCGCAAGGGTGAGCTGAGGTGCGCCATGGCAAAGGCGAAAAAGCTGTTCACCATCGGCTATGAGCAGACGCCGCCCAAGGCGGTGCTGGATGAGCTGGTAGAGGCCGGCGTCAAGCTCGTGGTCGACGTGCGCGCGGTGACATCCTCGCGCCGGCCGGGCTTTTCCAAGAAGCAGCTTTCGGCAGGGCTCGACGAACGTGGTATCGCCTATGTCCACCTCGCCGCGCTCGGCACGCCGAAGGAAGGCCGGCTCGCCGCACGCAGCGGTCAGTACGATGTGCTGGAGAAGATCTTCTCAAAGCACCTCAAGGCGCCCGAGGCCAAAGAGGCGATGGACGAGCTCTCGGCGCTGGTGAAGAAGGCCGGCCCCGTCTGCCTGCTCTGCTACGAGAGGGATCACACGCATTGCCACCGCCAAATGATCGCGGAGATCATCGAGGAGCGCGATGGGGTTGCGGTGAAGAACTTGGCGGGACGGCAGGTGTAGCCGGAGCTCGGGCGGGGAACGAAACCACGACGGCGTGCCCCAGGTTGCACCTCGGCCGCGCATCCTTCGAGGCTCGCAAGGGCTCGCATCTCCAGCGACAACGGCTTCGCCATTGCGCGGGGATGATGGTTCCTATCCCTCCCCTGCCAGCTTGAACGTCCCCTCCATCATCCGCACACAGCTGCCGCCGACATGGGCGGAGACGATCTTGCCGTCCTGCTTGCGCACGCGCGTCAGCAGGATGCTCGGCCGGCCCATGTCAAAGCCCTGGCCGACCGTGAGCTTGAGCTCGCCATCGCGCACGGGATCGAGATCGGCGAACAGCGCGGCCGCGGCAACCGTGGCGCTGCCGGTGGCGGGATCCTCAGCGTAGCCGCCGGCGCCGCGCATGAACATCCGCGCCTGGATCTCGCTAGGCGCCTCCGCCGCGGGCACATCGCGCGTATAGAACCACACCGAGACTGCACCGTCGCGCGGCAAGAGCCTGCCGAAGGCCGCCACGTCGGACCTGGCCCGCTTCAGCGCATCGCGCGAACGTACTTCCGCCACCACGAAGGGCGTTCCGACGCCGACGACCTGCGGCGCATGGCGATCGGTCCTGATGTCATCGGCGCTCAGGGAGATGCAGGCCGCGACGTCTTCGGCAGAAAGCTGCGCAAGCCGTGACAGCGGCTGCGGCGCGGTGAGCTCGGTGCTGACCACCCGGCCCTGCTCGCGAAAAATATCGACCGGCACGAGCCCGGCCTTCTCCTCGAATAGCAGGCGCGGCTTCGGCTCCTTGGCGAGGCTCGCCAGCACGAAGGAGGTCCCGATATTGGGATGGCCCGCAAAGGGCATCTCCCGGACCGGGGTGAAGATACGCACCTCGGCATCGTTGGCCTTGTCACGCGGCGGCAGCACGAAGGTGGTCTCGGAATAGTTGAACTCGGTCGCGATCCTCTGCATCTGCGCCGTCGTGAGCCCGCCGGCGTCGAGCACCACGGCGAGCTGGTTGCCGCCGAAGGCGCGGTCGGTGAACACGTCGACGGTGATGTAGCGGCGCTGCATCGTCACTTCCTCATGCAAATTGCGGCCGCGACCGGCCGCATCGGGCGGCAGTCTATAGGCCGGCGACATCGCTCGTCATGCCCCAAAATTCGGAGCAATCGGAGCAATCGCGGAAGAGATTCTAGAAGCCTTCAACGAACCGCGGCTCGCTGCAACGAAACGCGACTCACATTTGAAGGCCCCCTCAGCCGAGCTGAAACACCGCCACCTTCCGCTCATAGCCGCGCACCTCGACCTCGCCGAGCGCAACGGCATCGTCACCATCGTTGCCCAGCGCCTCGCGCACGGTCGCGGAAATCAGCAGTTGCGAGCCGAACTCCTTGTTCAGCGCCTCCAGGCGCGATGCGAAGTTCACGGTGTCACCGATCACCGTGTACTCCTTGCGCCGGGGCGAGCCGATATTGCCGGCGACGACCTCGCCGAAATGAATGCCGATGCCGATGCGCAGCGGCCAGCTCGTCTGCGCGTTGATGCGGTCCATCGCACTCAGCATCTCGCGGCCTGCGGCTACCGCGCGATGCGCGGCGTCGGAGGCTTCCAGCGGCGCGCCGAACAGCGCGAGAAAGCCATCGCCGAGAAACTTGTTCACGATGCCGCCGTGGCGATCGAGGACGTCGACCAGCACCGCAAAGGCGCCATCGAGCCGGTCGACCACCTCCTGTGGGGTGCGCGACTGCGCGCCCGCCGTGAAGCCGCGGAAATCGACGAACATCACAGCGACGCGGCGGACGTCGCCGCCACCACTGGTTCCCGCCGCCATCAGCCGCTCCACCACCTGCGGAGAGACGTGCTGGCCGAACAGGTTCGTCACCCGGTCGCGTGCGGTCGCCGCCGCGATGCTCGCGGCGAACTGGCGGCGCAGCTGAGCGCCGACCGCGCCCGCCAGCGCGCCACAGATCAGGATGACGATGCTGCGCACAGCGTGGAAATAGATCAGGGGCTCGCCGGCCTCGTCGGCCGCGTTGTAGAGCAGCGCGACGGACAGAAGCCCGGCTGCGGCGACGAAGCCTGTGAACGCAGAGAGCCAGAAGTCGAGCCGCAAGGTCGAGAGGATGACGAAGATGAAGTACATCAGCGGCACGGCGAAACCGAGCGCCTGGCTCGCGCCCATGGTCCGGGTTTGCAGGATCAGGATCACCGTTGGCAGCGAAGTCTCGATCAGCGTGCCGATATAGCGCCGGATCACCGGCAGATCGCGATCGAGCCGGAGGTTCTTCCTGATCTGGGTGTGGACCCAAACCTCGAACAGGATGAAGCCGCCGAGCAGGCCGTAGACCTCGACAAGCCCTTCCGTTCCGCGCCACACCCGGTTCACCACACTGGGGTCGATCAAATAGATCGCGGTGAGCAGCACCATCATGACGCAGCCCGTCATGATCAGCGCCCGCACCCGGAGCAACTCGGTGCGAAGCACTTCGCGTGTCAGCTCGCGCTCGAAATCCTCCGATAGCACGGCGTGCTGCCGTGTCCTCCTGCTGGCAAATCTGACCATTCCGCCCCTCGATTCCGGGGTATTGTGCCTCAATCCAGCGTGCGGCGGAAGCGCGTCACGGCGATGGTCATGGCGAGCGCCATCAGGATCGCCAGTGCCAGGGCGTCGAAATGCAGATTCTGCATGGTCGCGCCCTTCAGCATGATGGCGCGGACGATGCGAAGGTAATGCGTCAGCGGCAGGCATTCGCCGAGATACTGCGCCCAGGTCGGCATGCCCGCGAAGGGAAACATGAATCCGGACAGCAGAATGCTCGGCAGGAAGAACATCATCGACATCTGCATGGCCTGGAGCTGGTTCTGCACCACGGTCGAGATGGTGTAGCCGATCGACAAATTGGTGGTGATGAACAGCGTCGAGAGCAGTGCCAGCAGGAACAGATTGCCGAGCACGGGGACGCCGAACAGGCCAACCCCGATGCCGATGATGAGAAACGCCTGCACGAAGCCGACGAGCACGTAAGGCACGATCTTGCCGAACATCACCTCGACCGGCTTGATCGGCATCGACAGCAGGCTCTCCATGGTGCCGCGCTCGACCTCGCGCGTGACCGACAGCGCGGTGAAGATCAGCATGGTCATGGTGAGGATGGTGCCGACCAGGCCCGGCACGATGTTGAGGCTGGAGGCCGCGGCCGGATTATAGCGGGCATGCGCGCGGATCTCGAACGGCATCTCCGGGGGATCGCCGATGTAGAGATCATGCTTGAGCGCGGTCTGCACGACCATGCCGAGCGAGCCGATCGCCGCGCTCGCCGCCACCGGGTCGGTGGCATCGGCCGCAACCAGCAGCGCCGGTCTGTCGCCGCGCCGCACCGCGCGCTCGAAGCCGCGCGGGATCTCGACACCGAACAGCACCTTGCCGGATTTCAGCAGATTGTCGAAATCCTCGACATCGTGCACCTCGTAAAGGAAGCGGAAATAGGCAGTGTTCTCCAGAGCTTTCAGGATCGAGCGGGCGAGATCGGAGTCCTCCTGGAGCAGCACCGCGCTCGGCAGATGATGCGGCGTGGTGTTGATGGCATAGCCGAACAGCATCAGCTGCATCACCGGCAGCATCACGATCATCGCGAACGAGACGCGGTCGCGCCTCAGCTGGATAAACTCCTTGATCAGCATCGCATAGGAGCGCCGCAGGAAGCCGAAGCGCTCGCGGATTTCGTGCTGTGGTGCGGGATGATCGACGGCACTCATTGGAAATTGTCCTTGGAGCGCCCCATCAGTTCGATGAACACGTCTTCCAGTGAGGGATGCGACCTCTGCCAGTGCAGGCCGCTTCGCTCGCGCCACGGCGCAATGCTGGCTTCGAGCGCGGCAACGTCCCGCCCCGAAACGTGCAGCGAGGTGCCGAACGGCGCCACCATATCCACGCCGGGCTTGCCGGTGAGCTCGGCCGCGAGCTCGTTCAGGTCTTCGCCCGTCACGGTGTAGGTCGTCAGCGCGGATTTCGCGATCACCTCCTCCACGGTGCCGTGCACCAGCAGATGGCCGTAGGCGATGTAGGCGATCTCGTGGCAGCGCTCGGCCTCGTCCATATAATGGGTCGAGACCAGCACGGTGAGGCCCTCGGCGGCAAGCGCGTGGATCTCGTTCCAGAAGTCACGCCGCGCCTTGGGATCGACGCCGGCGGTCGGCTCGTCCAGCAGCAACAGTTTCGGACTGGGCAGCGTGCAGGCACCCAGCGCCAGCCGCTGCTTCCAGCCGCCGGAAAGCTCGCCCGCAAGCTGCTCCTCGCGTCCCGAGAGCCCGAGCCGCTTGATCATGTCGCGCGCTGCCCCGCGCGCATCGGCCAAGCCATAGAGCCGCGCGACGAATTCGAGATTCTCGCGCACCGAAAGATCCTGATAAAGGCTGAAGCGCTGGGTCATATAGCCGACCTGGCGCTTGATCTTTTCGGCATCGCGGCGGATGTCGTAGCCGAGACAGGTGCCCTCGCCGCTATCCGGGGTGAGGAGACCGCAGAGGATACGGATGGTCGTGGTCTTGCCCGAGCCGTTGGGCCCGAGGAAGCCGTAGATCGAGCCGCGCTTCACCTGCATCGACAGATCGTGCACGACCTCGCGGCCGCCGAACGATTTGGTCAGGCCCTTGACGTCGATCGCGATGCCGCTCTCGCCATTCATCGCTTGTCCGCCACCGGTGTCTTCGGATTGAGATAGACGTCGATCGGCTGTCCGACCCGCAGCGCGTCGGGGCGCGACGGCCGCGCCTGGATCAAATAGACCAGCTTGTTGCGCTCATCGAGGCTGTAGATGACAGGCGGGGTGTACTCGGCCGAGGTCGCAATGAAGTAGATCTTTGCGGTGAGATCGGCCGCGCAATTGTCGCAGCCGATCCGCACCGTGTCGCCGATCGCAAGCTTCGGCAGCGCGGTCTCTGGCACGAAGAAGCGCAGCTTCATGTTGCCGGGCGGCATGATCGACAGCACCGGGCGCTGCGCCGCTACCATCTCGCCCTCGCGGAAATAGATCTGCTGGATGGTGCCGGCAACGGGCGCAAAGCCCTTGCGCCGCGCCATCCGCGTCTCCGACGTCGCCACCCGCGCTTCCGCGACGCGCAAGGCAGACACGGCCGAGTCGAGATTGGCCTGCGTGCCGGAGCCGGTCTTGCTCAGCGAGGCCGCGCGGTCATAGGTCTGTTGTGCGTTGGCGAGCGTCGCCTTTTGCTGATTGAGATCGGCAAGCTGAAGGTCGTCGTCGACGGAATAAAGGGCATCGCCGACCTTGACCTCGTCGCCCTCGCGGACATTGAGCTTCGTCACCCGCCCCGCTTCGTCCGGGCTGACGAAGATCATGTCGGCCTCGACCCAGCCCTGGAAGCCGGGATCACGCTTCTCGTTGCACCCGGCGAGACCGGTGGCGAGTGCCAGAACCGCGATCGCACAGAGGCGCGGCAGATTCGGCTGTCGATCCCTCACCCTGAGGAGCCGCGAAGCGGCGTCTCGAAGGGCGGGAAGCCACAGCCGGGCCTGCATCCTTCGAGACGCGCGTTCCGCGCTCCTCAGGATGAGGTGAGAGATGGTTCGTGACGACGTCATGTCGTCCTCCGTTCGCCAAAAATCAAATCGAGATGAACGCGCAGCATGTCCTGCGCGTCGAGCGGCGCGTGCCGCGCAAACAGGCTTTGCCAGATCACCGCAATCATCGCGGGCGCGACCAGGATCTGCGGATAGCGCGCGAGGTCCTTCTCCCGGATCTCGCCGCGGGCGATGCCGAGCTCGATCAGCGTGCGCATCGCGGCGATCCCGCGCGAGACGACCTCGCGGTAGTAAAAGTCGGCGACGGACGGAAAGCGCGGGCCCTCCGCCACAATCAGGCGTACCAGATCACCCCGCCTGGTGCCGATGACCTCTTTCAGGAAATTGCTGGCAAAGGCCTCGACGAGGTCGCGCACCGAGCCCGTCGGCGGCGGCAGCGCGGTCAGCCGCGCCACGACCGGCACGATCACGACGCGCACCAGCTCCTCGAACATCGATTCCTTGTCCTTGAAGTGCAGGTAGATCGTGCCCTTGGCGACGCCGGCGCGTTTGGCAATGTCGTCGAGGCGCGTTGCGGCAAAACCGCGGGCGATGAACTCCTCCATCGCGGCGTCCACGATCGCCGCGCGCCGCTCCTGCGCGCGCGCAGCACGGTTCGATGCAGGCACCTCTCGGCGGGCTGACGCAGGCTCCGCGCCCTGTGCCGACTTGTTGGCGAGCTTGGTCGACTTCTTCATTATTAGATGAACATGACTGACTAGTCAGTCATAGTCAAGTTGAGGCTGTTATCTGGGTAGACTCAGAAGAATTAGTATTGACTAATGAATTAGCATCGACTAATTGAACGACATGATCGAAACCGCTCCAAACCCCGTCACCACTGTGATGCGCGCCCTCGCCGACCCGACGCGCCGGGCGGTGTTCGAGCGCGTGTTCGAGAGCAAGGAGATCACCGTCGCCGAGCTGACGCGCGGCAGCGGCGTAACTCAGGGCGCCATCTCGCAGCACCTGAAGTCGTTGAAACAGGCGGGCCTCGTCGCCGAGCGCGCAGAGGGCCGCAACGTCTATTACCGCGCCGCGCCGCAGGGGCTCGAACCGCTGGTAACCTGGATGGACCATTACGGCGTGTTCTGGCGCGAGCGCTTCCAGAATCTGCGTGACCTATTGAAGGAGATCGATCCGTGAGTGCTGTTGCTTCCAAGATCCAGACCCAGGACATCGTCATCGACGAGGTCTTCCCTCACGCCGTCGCGACGATCTGGAAGGCGCTGACCAGCGCACAGCTGATTGCACGCTGGCTGATGCCGCCGACCGGTTTCGAGGCCGTCGAAGGCAACACTTTCACGTTCAAGACCAACCCGGCCGGCGCGTGGGATGGCACGATCCATTGCCGCGTTCTGGAAGTCGTGCCGGACCAACGCTTCGCCTATGCCTGGAAGGGTGGCGACGAGGGTAACACCGGTTACGGCTCGGCGCTTGACACCGTCGTCACCTGGTCCCTCACGCCGGTCGAAGCAGGGACGCGCGTGCGCGTGGTGCACTCCGGCTTCGTGACGCCGACGAACGACACCGCTTATCGCAACATGAGCGACGGCTGGGTCAAGGTGCTGCAGCGGCTGGATGCCATCTCCGGCGAAGACAAGTAGGGAAGCACTTAAATGGACAAGCCCTATACCGGCGGCTGCGCCTGCGGCGCGATCCGCTATTCGATTGCCGGCGAACCCCTGTTCAGCAATCACTGCCAGTGCCGGGACTGCCAGCGCGAAAGCGGCAGTGCGCATGGCTCATACGCGACGTTCGCACGAGCCGGCGTCACGCTAACCGGCGAGGCGAAGCATTGGGATATGGTCGCCGACAGCGGCAACGTGAAGACGCGCGGCTTCTGCACGCAGTGCGGCGTGCCTGTGTACATGACCTTCGCGGCGCAGCCCGACGTCTTCACAATCCGCGCCGCGAGCCTCGACGAGCCTGCCCGCTACAAGCCGCAGGCAGTCACTTTCGCCGCGCGCGGCCATGACTGGGATCGCCTCGATCCCAGCCTGGTAACGTTCGAAGGCATGCCGCCTGGATGAGGCGCTAGCCGAAATCAAGCACCATGCGACCGTCGATCTTGCCGGCCTTCATCCGCTCGAAGACATCGTTGATCTGCGCTAGCGGCACCTTCGTCACTTCGGCCTTCACCTTGCCATCGGTGGCGAATGCGACGGCTTCGTCGAGGTCGCGCCTCGTGCCGACGATGGAGCCGCGCACCGTGATGCGCTTGAGGACGACGTCGAAGATCGGCGTCGGGAATTCGCCCGGCGGCAGGCCGACGAGGCTGACGGTGCCCTTCCGGCGCACCATCTTGAGCGCCTGGGCGAACGCGGCGGTCGAGACCGCCGTCACCAGCACGCCGTGGGCCCCGCCGCCGGTTGCCGCAAGAACCTGGTCCACCGCACCAGCGGTGAGGGCATTGACCGCGAGATCGGCGCCGGTTTCGCGCGCCAGCTCCAGCTTGTCCTCGGCGATATCGACGGCAGCGACCTTGAGCCCCATCGCCTTGGCGTACTGAATCGCGACATGGCCGAGCCCGCCGACACCTGAGATCACCACCCACTCGCCGGGCCTGGCCTCCGTCTCCTTCAATCCCTTGTAGGTGGTGACGCCGGCGCACAGGATCGGCGCGATGGCGGCGAAATCGACCGTCGCCGGCAGCTTTGCGGCGAAGGCGGCCGAGGCGATCACATATTCTGCGAAGCCGCCGTTCACGCTGTAGCCGGTATTGTGCTGGTGCTCGCACAGGGTCTCCCAGCCGGTCTCGCAATATTCGCAAGACATGCAGGCGTCGTGCAGCCAGGCGACGCCGACGGCATCTCCGACTTTCAGATTCTTCACGCCGGGCCCGAGCGCGGCGACGGTGCCGGCCGCCTCGTGGCCGGGAATGAAGGGCGGTACCGGTTTCACCGGCCAGTCGCCGGAGGCTGCATGCAGATCGGTGTGACAGACGCCGCAGGCCTTCACCTTGACCAGAATCTCGCCGGGGCCGGGCTGCGGAACCGGCACGTCCTCGATCACCAGCGGCTTGCCGAATTGCTTGACGATTGCGGCTTTCATGGTCGGCATCTGTCTGCTCCTCTGCATTTTGGAGCAGAATAACGACCCCGCGCCGCGCTCCTTTGATGGGCGTCAAACAGCACAAAGTTTGCGCAAGGCGGCCCCATCATGACACCACGATGACGCCGCGCCGATGCCGGCGTGTCAGCTATGGAACTTCAGGCCGTCGACGATCTTGTCGATCACCTTGCGCTCGGCGCGCATGGCGATGCCGACGAGATTGAGATCGTTGCGCGCCACGGCCCTCACCGCCTCGCGATTGGCGGCATCGTGCGTGGTGCTGAACATGTCCTCGGTATAGACCGCCGGCTTGACGTTGCGCACGAGCGCACGATCCAGCGCGCGCGATAGTGCCGGCCCGTCGGCGCCGTAGATCAGGATCGGCTGGCCGATCAACGCATGATAGTTCGTGCCCGAGGCGTCTTCATAGGCATCGCCAATGCATTCGGGAAAAGCCGCGGCAATGCCGCTGGTGAGGAAGGACGCGACGTTGAGCTTCTGCCAAGCCTGAAGATCGGTGCGGATCACGACCGCGATCTTGGTGTCGAACTGCATCTATTCCTTCCACTGTCATTCGGGGGCGGTCCAAAGGATCTCGAGATTCTCAGGTGCGCAATTGCGCACCATAGCTCGATGCTACGCATCGCCCCGGAATGACAGCAAGAGGAAATCAACCCTTGGCGTCGCAGGCCCAGGCGCGGATCACGCATTCCTTGCCGCCGTATTTGTAGCATTCGCGCGTGGCGGCGTTGAGCGAGGCGGAGATCTTCGGCTTGACGGCATAGCCATAAGCGCCGCAGGGGTTGGCGAGATCGACCGACATCGCAGCGCAGGCGCGCTTCATCGTCACGGTCGTGCAATCGCCCTTGCACTGCTTCTGCGCCGCGGCACGCGCCTCGTGCTCGTGGCCGTAATCAAAGGCCTGGCCATAAGCGCCGCATTTGCCGACTGCAATCGCGCCGGCGGCATGGGCTTCGGTGATGTAGCGGGCGCCCGTGACGGCAACTGACAAGACAAAGCAAAACATCGCGCAACGGCGCGCGACGACGTTCGAAGCCATGGAAAATCCCCTCCCCCAAGGCAGGTGGAGGCGACTCTAAGCGGCGGTCGTTTCCAGATGGTGAACGGGTGGTTGAAATCGTGCGCGCACGGGTGGATTAGCGAAGCGCAATCCACCTCTTTTGTCTCCGCGCAGACACACAGGTGGTGGATTACGCCTTCGGCTAATCCACCCTACGCAGCTACGGCACCGTCATCCGCCTCGCGCAGCTTCCAGCGCCTGCGGCGTGTCGATATCGAGGAAGGCGCTTTCGCCGTCGACGGGCACCTCGGCTACGGCCTCGGTGTGCTTGGCGATCAGATGGCGCGCGCCGACGTCGCCGTCGAGCGTCATCAGCTCCTTGAAGAAGCGGCGCGACCACAGCACGGGATTGCCGCGGCGGCCCTCGCTCACGGGCACGACGATGAGATTGCCGCGATCCGGTGCGAAGCCGTCGATGAGACGATCGATCAGGCCGGCATCGATCAGCGGCATGTCGCCCAGGCACACCACGGCGCCGTCGCAAGCTTCTGGGACGGCAGCGATGCCGGCCTTGACCGAGCTGGCGATCCCGCCGGCAAAATCCGGATTCCTGACGAACTTCACTCTCAGGCCCTGCAGCGCCTGCTCGACCAGCTCGGTCTGGTGGCCGGTGACCACGATCACCTCGGATGCCCTGGAGGCCAGCGCCTGCTCGGTCGCGATTCGCACCAGCTTCTTGCCGTCGAGTTCGGCGAGCAGCTTGTTTGGCCCGCCCATCCGGGTCGAACGGCCCGCCGCGAGCACGATGGCGGCGACCTGGCTATTGCCCTCGGTCTCGGGCTGTGCGCGCGGCTGCGGCCGCGTCACGATCTCCATCAGGAGGCCGCCGACGCCCATACCCATCAGCTCCGAGCGCGTCACCTTGATGCCGGCGAGGAGCCGCATCAAGACCCAGTCGAAACCGTTCTCGACCGGCGAGCGCGCACAGCCCGGTGCGCCCAGCACCGGAACGTCGCCGGCCCGCGCGATCAGCAAGAGATTGCCGGGGTCGACCGGCATGCCGAAATGCTCGATCTCGCCGCCGATCCCCGTGACGGCCGCCGGAATCACGTCGCGGCGGTCGGCGATCGCGGACGCGCCGAACACGATGACGAGCTCCGCACCGAGGCCGAGCAATTCCTTGATCGCCGCCGACAGCGCGGCTTCGTCGTGCTGGACCCGCCGCTCGGCGATGATGCTGGCACCGGCCGGTGCGAGCCGCTCGGCCGTGACGCGCAGCGTCTTGTCGATCACCTTGGATGACAGGCCCGGCAGCAGCGTCGAGACCACGCCGACGCGCTGGATCACGTAAGGCGCGACCTTCAGCACGTCCTTGCCTGCGGCCTTCACCGCGGCATCGCGCAAACTGCCTTCGACGCCGAACGGGATGATCTTGACGGTGCCGACCATCTCGCCCTCGACCACCGGCTTGTAGGCGGTGAGCGTCGCAAAGGTGATGGCTTCGTCGATGTTGTTGATGCGGTCGACCGCGGCGCGGTCGATCACCAGCACACCCGGACGTGCGGCGAACAGATTGGCACGGCCGGTGAAGGCACGCTCGACATGAATGCCCTCGCCGCCGACGGCCAGCGCGATGCCGGCGGCCGCAACGTCCTCGGAGACGTCGCCCGCCTCCATGCGCACCACGACGATGTCCTTGATGCCGGCGCGCGTGAGCTGCTCGACCTCGGCAGGCCCGATCGTCGTGCCCTTCTTCAGCACCAGCGGTCCCTGGCGCAGGGTGTGGACGGTCACCCCGCCGATTGCATCCTTGGGGCTCGCCGAGCCGAACTTCATGCCGCTTCTTCTTTTTCTTTGGGTGGCAGGCGGAGCACCGCGGTGATCTCCGCCATGATCGACACCGCGATCTCGGACGGGGAGACCGCGCCGATCGCAAGGCCAATGGGCGCGTGAATGCGCGCGATGTCGCTTTCCTTGGCGCCCTGCGCCCGCAGCCGGTCGCCGCGCTTGGCGTGCGTCTTCCGCGAGCCGAGCGCGCCGATATAGAAGCAGCCGCGCTCGAAGGCGTGCAGTAGCGCGGGGTCGTCGATCTTGGGGTCGTGCGTCACCGCGACGAAGGCGGTGTAGGCATCGACATTGAGCGGCGGCAGCGCGGTGTCCGGCCATTCGGCCACCAGCGGAACGTCGGGAAAGCGTTCGGGGCTGGCGAACGCCGTGCGCGGATCCACGACGGTCACGTCGTAGCCGAGCGAGCGCGCCAGCGGCGCCAAGGCCTGGCTGATATGGACCGCGCCGACGATGACGAGTTTTGCGGTCGGCGCGTAGACGTTGAGGAAAAGCTTCTTGCCGCCGGCCTCGACACTGGCGCTCTTGCCCATGCGGAGTTGCTTGTCGAGTTCGGCGCGCAAGGGATCTTTTGCAAAATCCTTCGCCTTCACCAGGCGCTGCTCGCCGCTCTCGGTGTCGGTCACCAGGATCACCGGCCGGCGCGCGGCGCGCTCGGCGTTGAGTTCGTGCAGGATCTCGAGCTTCACGGCTAACCGACCTTTTCGACGAAGACGCGGATGGTGCCGCCGCAGGACAGCCCGACATTCCAGGCGGTCTCGTCGGCGACGCCGAACTCCAGCATCCTCGGCTTGCCGCTCTGGATCACGTCCATGGCCTCGGTGACGACGGCGCCCTCGACGCAGCCGCCGGAAACCGACCCCAGGAACGTACCCTCGTCGTTGATGACGAGGCTGGAGCCTGCCGGGCGCGGCGCCGAGCCCCACGTCTCCACCACGGTGGCGAGCGCGACGCCACGGCCGGCCTTCTGCCAGTCCTCCGCCGCCTTCAGAATATCCTCGTCGCGATCGAGCATGGGGTGCCTCTCAAGCTGCGGAGCGGATCAGGCTGCGGTGATGCGGCGGCAGCGGCCGGGAGAGCGTCGTGATCAGCTCCTGGATCGAACTCAAATTATGTACCGGGCGGAATTCGTCAACGTGCGGAAGCATCATTTTGATGCCCTGGGCCTTGGCCTCGAAGCCGCCGAACCGGAGCAGCGGGTTGAGCCAGATCAGCCGCCGGCACGAGCGGTGCAGCCGGTCCATCTCGAAGGCGAGCCTGGAATCCGCCTCCCGCTCCAGCCCGTCGGAGATCAGGAGCACGATGGCGCCCTGGCTCAGCACGCGCCGCGCCCACAATTTGTTGAAGTTGTGCAGCGAGGCCGAGATCCGCGTGCCGCCGGCCCAGTCCTCGACCGAGGCAGAACAGCTCGCCAGCGCCTCGTCGGGATCGCGCTGGCGCAGCGCGCGGGTGACGTTGGTCAGCCGGGTGCCGAACAGGAACACCGAGACGCGCTTGCGCGCATCGCCGATGGCATGGAGGAAATGCAGGAACAGGCGGGTGTACTCGCTCATCGAGCCCGAGATATCGAGCAGCGCCACGATCGGCGCCGGCTTCTCGATCCGCCCGAGACGATGGATGTCGATGATGTCGCCGCCGGTGCGCAAGGAGGCGCGCAGCGTGCGGCGCAGGTCGAGGCGAAGCCCGCGCGCATCAGGCCGGTGCCGGCGCGTCAGAAGCTCGGCCTGCGGCAGATGCATTCGCTCGACCGCACGCAGCGCCTCGCTGATCTCGGCGGCGCTCATCTGCGCAAAATCCTTCTTCTGAAGGATCTCCCTGTCGGACACCGACAGGCGCAGATCCTGCTCCTGGTGCTGCGGCGTCTCGGTCATGCGCGGCTGCGACATCGCCTCCTGCACGCGGCGGGAGCCCGCCTGCGGCTTCTTCTTGGCCTGGTCAGGCAGCGGCACCGAATCCAGCATGTGCTTCCATTCTTCCGAGGCGCGGAAGAACAGGTTGAAGGCCTGCTTGAAGATCAGCGCGTGCTCATGACGCTTGACGAAGATCGCCTCCAGCGTGGTGAAGACATCGGCGCGGTTGCCGATGTCGATCACCTGGAGCGCGCTCATGGCGTCGATGACAGCGCCCGGCCCGACCGGCATGCCCGCAGAGCGCAGCGCGCGGGCGAAGCCGACGATGTTGTCGGCGAATTGCTCGGTCTGCGCGGGCGCCAGGTGGTTGATGGCCATGGTCTCGTATCCATCCCCTCGTCATTCCGGGACGCGCCACTTGTCGCGAGCCCGGAATCCATACTCCCGATCGTGGTTATGGATTCTCAGGTGCGCAACTGCGCACCATAGCTCGCGACTTCGTCGCGCCCGGAATGACGAGCTCGATTGTGGCGCGAAATCAATTCTCGCTGGTCGCGTCCTTCAGCACCTTTTGCAGGGTGTCGCCCTGCATGCGGGTGATGTCGTCCTGGTATTTGAGCAGCGCGCCCAGCGTGTCGCCGACCACTTGCGGGGTCAGCGAGCGGGCATCTAACTCCGACAGCGCGGTGGCCCAGTCGATGGTCTCGGCGACGCCCGGCGACTTGTAGAAGTCCTGGTTGCGCAAAGCCTGCACGAAGCGCACGACCTGCTGCGACAGCTTGGCGGAGATGCCGGGCACGCGCGTCTTGACGATCGCGAGCTCGCGCTCGGCGGCGGGATAATCGACCCAGTGATAGAGACAGCGCCGCTTCAGCGCGTCGTGGATCTCGCGGGTGCGGTTGGAGGTGATGATGACGATCGGCGGGCTCGGCGCCTTGACGGTGCCGAACTCCGGGATCGTCACCTGGAAGTCGCTGAGGATTTCGAGCAAGTATGCCTCGAACGCCTCGTCGGCGCGATCGAGCTCGTCGATCAGCAGCACCGGTGGTCCCGCGACGTCGGGCTCCAGCGCCTGGAGCAGCGGCCGCTTGATCATGTAGCGGTCGGCGAAGATGTCGCTCGAGAGCTGGTCGCGATCGGTGTCGCCGGCGGCTTCCGCCATCCGGATCGCGATCATCTGCGCGGCGCTGTTCCACTCGTAGACCGCGGAGGAGACGTCGAGGCCTTCGTAGCACTGCAGGCGGATCAGCTTCCGCCCGAGCGCAGCGGACAGGACCTTGGCGATCTCGGTCTTGCCGACGCCGGCCTCGCCTTCCAGGAACAGCGGCCGGCCCATGCGCAGCGAGAGATACGTCACCGTCGCCAGCGACCGCTCCGCGAGGTAGCCGCGCGACGTCAGGAGTTCGAGCATCGCATCGACCGATGCCGGCAACCCAACTGAAGTATTGGCCCCGGAAGTATTGGCCGCTGAAGTCATGAAAAAGCCAGTCTCGCTACGCCCTCACCGGGGACAAGTTTGGGCCGAGGCGTGAGGTCACCTCACTCCTTGGCGTTGGCGGCGTCGACGGCGCGCCGGGTCAGCACGCCGATGAGATGCGCGCGGTATTCGGCGCTGCCGTGGATATCGCTGTTGAGGCCCTCGGCCGGCACCTCGATGCCGTCAAGCGCCTTCGCGGCGAAGCGCTTCTTCAGGGCTTCCTCGAACGCAGTGACGCGGAACACGCCTTCGGAGCCGGCGCCGGTGACGGCAACCCGCACGTCGGACGGACGCCGCGCCACGAACACGCCAACCAGCGCATAGCGCGAGGCCTGGTTGCGGAACTTGACGTAGGCCGCCTTCTTCGGCAGCGGGAACATCACCTTCGTGATGATCTCGTCGGCTTCCAGCGCGGTCGAGAACAGGCCCTGGAAATACTCTTCGGCCTTGAGGCGCCGCTTGTTGGTGACGATGGTCGCGCCCAGCGCGAGCACGGCGGCCGGATAGTCCGCGGTCGGGTCGTTGTTGGCGAGCGAGCCGCCGATCGTGCCCTTGTGACGTACGGCGGGATCACCGATTCCGCCGGCAAGATTCGCGAGCGCCGGGATCGCCTCTCCGACGATGGCGGAGGTCGCGACCTCGGCGTGCTTGGCGGTGGCGCCGATTACCAGCGAACGGCCCTTCATCTCGATCGTATTGAGCCCCTCGATATGGGAGAGGTCGACCAGATGCGGGGGGCTGGCGAGGCGCTGCTTCATGACGGGAATCAGCGTGTGGCCGCCAGCGATCACCTTGGCGTCTTCGTTCTTCACCAGGAGGTTGGCGGCCTGCCGCACGGTCCCGGGGCGATGATATTTGAATTCGTACATCTGAATGTCCTGATCGCGGGATGCGCGTTACGCGAGGTCGGATTTCGCCATCGCCTTGGCGCCGGCGGAGATCGAGGCGACGATGTTCTGGTAGCCGGTGCAGCGGCAGAGATTGCCTTCCAGTTCTTCCCGGATCGTATGGTCGTCGAGCTCGTTGCCCTTGCGGTGCACGATGTCGATCGCGGTCATGATCATGCCCGGCGTGCAGAAGCCGCATTGCAGGCCATGGTGCTCGCGGAAGGCCTCCTGCATCGGATGCAGCGGCGCGCCGTCTGCGGCCAGCCCCTCGATCGTCCTGACCTCGTGGCCGTCGGCCATCACCGCAAGCGTGGTGCAGGATTTCACGGCCTTGCCGTCGACATGCACGACGCAGGCGCCGCACTGCGAGGTGTCGCAGCCGACATGGGTGCCGGTCAGGCGCAGATTCTCGCGCAAAAACTGCACCAGGAGGGTGCGGGGATCGACGTTGGCGGTGACTGGATTGCCGTTCACGATGAGGGAGATTTTTGCCATAAGCACTCTCTATCAGCGCCCCGACGGGTCCCGTCGAAGCGGTTCTTATAATTATTCCAACCCATCATATGGGCCATTATGCCCCGGGGCAACATCGCCCGGGACGCAAGGTGCCATGCCGAAGGCGATGACCTTCAGCCCTGTACCGCCTTGGCGAAGTTCGCGAAAAATTCGTCGGCGAGTTTCTTGGCGGCGCCGTTGATAAGGCGCTGGCCGAGCTGCGCCAACTTGCCGCCGATCTGCGCCTCGACATCGTAGGACAGCAGCGTGCCGCCGTCCTTCTCCGCCAGCTTGACCACCGCGCCACCCTTGGCGAAGCCGGCGACCCCGCCCTCGCCCTCGCCCGAGATCTTGTAGCCGTTCGGCGGGTCGAGATCGGAGAGCGTGACCTTGCCCTTGAAGCGTGCCGACACCGGGCCGACCTTCATTTTCGCCGTTGCGCGAAAGCCGCCGTCCTCGGTCCTCTCGAGCTCCTCGCAGCCGGGGATGCAGGCCTTCAGCACCTCGGGATCATTGAGCTTGGCCCACACGGCCTCGCGCGGCGCCGCAAGCTGGACTTCGCCGTTCATCGTCATGGCCATGAGGGTGCCTCCCGGATCGCGTAACTTATAGTGCTGATCAAGTAACGCAGGCACGCGGCAAAGGAAAGGGCGACACCCGGTCAAGTGCAATGCAAATTCGCAACTGCAAAAAGACGTGTGCGGGCGGTTGGGGATTGGCACAGCCGGGCCATGATGATTAGGTCGCGCGCAATATGAGCACATCCCTCTCCCCCCTGCTCGCACCGATGCTGTCGAGCGCCGCCATGCGCGCGGTTTGCGATGACCGGTCGACCCTGCAGAACATGCTCGATTTCGAGGCAGCCCTGGCACGCGCGGAGGCCGCCACGGATGTGATTCCGGCCTCTGCGGTGGGCTCGATCGAGGCCGCATGCAAGGCCGATTTCTTTGACATGGCGGCGCTGGCAGAGGCCGCGACGCGATCGGGCAATCTGGCGATTCCCCTGGTCAAGATGCTGACCGCCAATGTCGGCAGGGCCGACACCGAGGCCGCGCGCTACGTGCATTGGGGCGCCACCAGCCAGGATGTCATCGACACCGCGACCATGCTCACGCTTCGCGCCGGCCTCGATGCGCTGGACGCCGACCTCAGCCGCGCCATCAAGGGGTTCGCCGCGCTGGCGCGCAGCCATCGCAACACCGCGATGGTGGCGCGGACCTGGCTGCAGCACGCGCTGCCGATGCCGTTCGGCCTGAAAGCCGCCGAATATGCCGCAGGCCTCGCTCGCGCCCGCTGCCGCCTGCGGCGGCTCTCCCGCGAGGGCCTCGCGCTGCAATTCGGCGGCGCCG
>NZ_AJQF01000162.1:0-19446 GCF_000261705.1 Bradyrhizobium genomosp. III
GGCTGGCGGTGGCCGGGCGGCTGGCGCAGGAGCTGAACCTGCCGCTACCGGAAGCGCCCTGGCACACCCATCGCGACCGCATCGCGGAGGCCGCTTCGGCTTTCGCTATTCTGGCTGGAACCTGCGGCAAGATCGCGCGCGACGTTTCGCTGATGATGCAGACCGACGTCGCGGAGGCCTTCGAGCCCGCGGGCGAAGGCCGCGGCGGCTCCTCGACCATGCCGCACAAGCGCAACCCGGTCGCCGCCGCAAGCGCGCTGGGCGCCGCCACAATGGCCCCGCAGCTTGCAGCGACGATATTTGCGGCCCAAGTGCAGGATCATGAGCGCAGCGCGGGCCCCTGGCACGCGGAATGGCCGACGCTGCCGCAATTGATGCTGGTCGCCTCAGGCGCGCTGGCGGCCATCGTCGACATCGCCGAAGGCCTCGACGTCGACGCCGCGCGCATGCGCAGCAATCTCGATGCGACGCACGGCCTGATCATGGCGGAAGCTGTCACCTTCGCGCTGGCCGACAAGATCGGCAAGAGCGATGCGCATCATCTCATCGAGACCGCCAGCAAGCGCGCGGTCGCCGAGAAGAAACATTTGCGCGAGGTGCTGACGGCCGATTCGCAGGTCACTGCCCATCTTTCTCCGGAAAAAATTGCGGCATTGTTCGAGCCGATGGCCTATCAAGGGGCTTCCCAAGCCTTGATCGACCGGCTGCTCGACAGCCTCGACCGCGAATAAGAACCGCAAAGCACGACGGAGACGCCGCATGCCCATGATCGATGCCGACGGTTGCCTGCTCAACGTCTCCGTCGAGGGCCGCGACGGCGGGCCGACGCTGATGCTGTCCAACTCGCTCGGCTGCACGCTGCAGATGTGGGAGCCGCAGATGAAGGCGCTGACGCAGGTGTTCCGCGTCATCCGCTACGACCGCCGCGGCCACGGCAAGTCAAACGTTGCGCCCGGCCCCTACACCATGGAGCGCTTCGGCCGCGACGTGCTCGCGATCCTCGACGACCTCAACATCGAGAAGGTGCATTGGTGCGGCCTGTCGATGGGCGGCATGGTCGGGCAATGGCTCGGCGCCAACGCGCCGGAGCGCTTCGGCAAGCTCATCCTCGCCAATACCTCCTGCTACTATGCCGAGCCGACCAAATGGCTGGAGCGCATCGACGCCGTGAAGAAGGGCGGTATCGCCGCGGTCGCCGATGCCGTGATCGCGGGATGGCTGACGCAGGACTTCCGCGAGCGCGAGCCTGACATCACCGCGAGGATGAAGTCGATGCTGCTCGCCTCCCCCGTCGAAGGCTACCTCGCCTGCTGCGAGGCGCTGTCGACGCTCGACCAGCGCGCGCTGCTGCCGAAGATCAAGAGCCCAACGCTGGTGATCGCCGGCCGTCACGACATGGCGACGCCGATCTCGGCGGGCGAGTTGATCCGCTCGAATATTCCGGGCGCAAGCATGACCATCATCGACGCCGCGCATATTTCCAACGTCGAGCAGCCGCACGCGTTTACGGACGCGGTGGTGGGGTTCTTGACGCAACGCTAGTTGTTGTCACCGTCATTCCGGGGCGCCTCGAAGAGGCGAACCCGGAATCTCGAGATTCTCAGGTGCGCAATTGCGCACCATGGTTCGATGCTTCGCATCGCCCCGGAATGATTGACTGGAGGCACCACAATGGACGACCAGAAGCGCCGCGATGCCGGCATGAACGTGCGCCGAAAGGTGCTGGGCAATGCCTGGGTCGACAAGTCGATCGCGAACCGCAATGCGTTCAACACCGACTTCCAGGACATGATCACCCGCTACGCCTGGGGTGAAATCTGGACCCGGCCGCATTTCGACGAGCGCACGCGGCGTGTGCTGGTGATCGGCACCATGGTCGCGCTCGGGCAATGGGACGAGTTTCGCCTGCATGTGCGTGCGGCGCTCGCGGAGGGGGGCTTCACCCCCGACGACATCAAGGAAATCCTGCTGCAGCAGGCGATCTATTGCGGCGTGCCGGCGGCGAACCACGCCGTCAAGGAAGCCTCAGCGATTGTGCAGGAGCTCGGCCTGCTCAAGACCTAGCGACGCAGGGATCTCGGCAGGGGTCTCGACGCTCTGCGGAGCCGCATCGGGCCGCTCGATCAGGATCACGATGGCAGCACCGAGCAGCAGCAGCAGCTCGGTGGCGTGCAGCCGGAGCGCGGCCATCTCGCCGACCTTCGAAGCCATCACCATGCTGGCAAACGAGATCAGGCTGCCGATCGCCAGCGCGATCCCGAGCGCCTCGTCGCTGCTGCCGGACTTGCGGGTCCGGGGGACGCAGAGCAGAGCCAGATAGATCGCAAAGAACGCCACCACGGTGAGCCGGCCCAGCGCAAGCAGCCAGGCCGCGCGCACCGTGCTCATCCCTGCCATCTGGAGATGGTCGCTGAGGAACAGCGCGACGGCGACGCTCGGCCGCTCGTAGAGGCCATGCACCGGTGCGACGATGATGTTGAAGGCGACGATGGTCCAGGCCGGAATGAAATAGGCCGCCAGCAGCGCGCCGTTGACCGAGCCTATCCGCCAATTCCTGAACATGCCGCTTCCCGCTTCGTCGACCACGCGCCTTCCGCTGGGAAGGCTTTGCCGGGAGCTAACTCGCATCAGACTGTGGCGGCAATTTAAACCCTTTGTTTACCTTAACTGCCCTGCCCCCGGTCGTTCCGGGGCAATGCGCAGCATTGACGTGGCAACCAACTGCCAAAAAAAGACCCCGCCTTGCGGCGGGGCCTCCTCACTACCCTTCTTTCTCGGGCTCCCAAATTACTTATCCTGCTGGCCGCCCTGCTGCTGGCCGGGGCGATCGCCCTGGCGCATCGGATCGTTCTGCTGCTGCTGTCCAGGTTTCTGACCGCCGCCCTGCTGCTGGCCCGGCTGCTGACCTGGGCGCTGCTGGCCGGGGTTCTGACTCTGCTGACCCGGATTCTGGTTCTGCTGCTTCGTCATTCGGGGAACTCCCTTGTTGGACGTCAGAGGCGAGATAACGGCCGGCATCCGCTTTGGTTGCCCGAGGAACCCGGTTCCTCGCAGTTGCGGAACCGACGGGCCAAATGAGCTCTGTACAAGACCTTCTGCCAGAGCGTGAGCTGTTGCAGCCGCCAGTTCCCTCCTGTTACAAATCCGGAAGAATGCTTAGGGGCTGCCGGGGCCCAAGAAACGGCCCAAGAAACCCACTCTCCTAAGAGCTCCTTTTGAGCCCGCGTCAGGTTTGGTACGGCAGCCCATGGATTACTTCGCCCAGCAGCTCATCAACGGTCTCGTTCTGGGCTCGATCTACGGCCTGATCGCCATCGGCTACACGATGGTCTACGGCATCGTCGGCATGATCAACTTCGCCCATGGCGACGTCTTCATGATCGGCGGCTTCATCGCCCTGATCACCTTCCTGATCCTGATCTCGTTCGGACTGACCGCGATCCCGCTGATCCTGCTGGTCGTGCTGCTGGTCTCGATGGCGATCACCGCGCTCTATGGCTGGACCATCGAACGCATCGCCTACCGGCCGCTTCGCCATTCCTTCCGCCTCGCCCCGATGCTGTCGGCGATCGGCATGTCCTTCGTGCTGACCAATTATTCGCAGGTTGCGCAGGGCGCGCGCGTCAAGCCGATCCCGCCCTTCATCACCGGTGGCTACACCCTGCATGAGAGCACGGACGGCTTCGTGATCCAGCTCTCCAACATCCAGATCATGGTGGTGATCACCACTATCGTGCTGCTGGCGATCTTCACCTGGCTGGTATCGCGCACCCGGCTCGGACGCGACATGCGCGCCTGCGAGCAGGACCAGACCATGGCGGCGCTGCTCGGCGTCGACGTCGACCGCACCATCTCCATGACCTTCGTGATTGGTGCCGCGCTCGCCGCGGTCGCGGGCCTGATGTACCTGCTCTATTACGGCCTCGTCGATTTCTTCATGGGCTTCGTCGCCGGCATCAAGGCGTTCACCGCTGCCGTGCTCGGCGGCATCGGCTCGCTGCCGGGGGCCATGCTCGGCGGCCTCGCGATCGGCCTGATCGAGACGTTCTGGTCGGCCTATTTCTCGGTCGAGTACAAGGACGTCGCAGCGTTCTCGATCCTGATCGTGGTGCTGATCTTCATGCCGACCGGCCTGCTCGGCCGTCCCGAAGTCGAAAAAGTCTGACGGTCGCGCGCGTGACAGCTCCCTCGACCAACACGGCCAAACCTGCAACTGGCATCTCCGCTCTCCTGAAGACGGCTTTCGTCAATGCGCTGATCGCGTTGGTGCTGTTCTCGCTGATGATCGGCATCCGCACCGAGGCGGGCTCCTCCGGCCAGCTCACCTATTGGACCCGCTTCGGCGACCTCGCGTCCATCGTCGCCGCCGTGTTCGGCGGCTCGATCGCGATCGAGCTGCTTCGGCAATGGATCGGCCCGACCGGCGCCGAGAAGCTGGTGCCGCCGGCGGTGCAAAGCGGCATATCGTTCATTGGCCGCTACCTCGCGCCGGCGCTCCTGATCTTCACGCTGCTGGTGCCGGTGATCTTCTATAACCAGCGCTACATCCTCGACCTCGCGATCCTGGTGCTCACCTATGTCATGCTGGGCTGGGGATTGAACGTCGTGGTTGGGCTCGCGGGCCTGCTCGATCTCGGCTACGTCGCCTTCTATGCTGTCGGTGCCTATTCCTACGGACTGCTCGCCACCAATTTCGGCTGGTCGTTCTGGATCTGCCTGCCGCTCGCCGGCATCCTCGCCGCCTTCTGGGGCGTCCTGCTCGGCTTCCCCGTGCTGCGCCTGCGCGGCGACTATCTCGCCATCGTGACCCTCGCCTTCGGCGAGATCATCCGCTTGGTCATCATCAACTGGCAGGATCTCACCGGCGGCCCCAACGGCGTCTCCGGCATTCCCCGCCCCACCTTCTTCGGTATCCCGCTCGACAACAGCGACGACGGGCTCGCCGCCAGGCTCGGCATCGAATATTCGCCGACGCACCGCATCGTCTTCCTGTTCTACCTGATCCTGGCGCTGGCGCTGCTCACCAACTGGGCGACGATCCGCCTGCGCCGCCTCCCGATCGGACGGGCCTGGGAAGCCTTGCGCGAGGACGAGGTCGCCTGCCGCGCGCTCGGCATCAACACCACGACCACCAAGCTCACGGCGTTCGCGACGGGTGCGATGTTCGGCGGCTTTGCCGGCGCGTTCTTCGCCACCCGGCAGGGCTTCATCAGCCCGGAATCCTTCACCTTCCAGGAATCGGCGCTGGTGCTCGCCATCGTCGTCCTCGGCGGCATGGGCTCGCAGCTCGGCGTCGCGCTGTCCGCGCTCGCCATGATCGGCGGCTTCGAACTGTTCCGGAGCCTGGAGGGCTATCGCATGCTGGTGTTCGGCATGGCCATGGTGCTGATCATGATCTGGCGGCCGCGCGGCCTTATCGGCCATCGCGCACCGACCGTGTATCTGACCAAGGCGCAAGCGATCTCCTCCGACCTCGTCAAGGAAGGGCACGGATGAGCGGCGACAAGATTCTCAGCGTCGACCGGCTCGCCATGCGTTTCGGCGGCATCGTTGCCGTGCAGGACCTTTCTTTCGCCGCCGAGCGGAAGAAGATCACCGCGTTGATCGGGCCGAACGGCGCCGGCAAGACCACCGTCTTCAACTGCATCACCGGGTTCTACAAACCGAGCGGCGGCGCCATTCGCCTCAGCCATGCCGGCGGCAGGACGATCGCGCTGGAGCGGCTGAACGATTTCCGCATCGCCAAGCAAGCCAAGGTGGCTCGCACCTTCCAGAACATCCGGCTGTTTCCCGGCATGACCGCGCTGGAAAACCTGATGGTGGCGCAGCACAACGCACTGATGCGCGCCTCCGGCTTCACCTTCCTCGGCCTGATCGGCGCTCCCGGCTATCGCGATGCCGAAAAGCGCGCGATTGATCTCGCCACGGACTGGCTCAAGCGGGTCAATCTGCTCGACCGCGCCGACGATGCCGCAGGCAATTTCGCCTATGGCGACCAGCGCCGGCTCGAGATCGCGCGCGCAATGTGCACCGAGCCCGCGCTTCTGTGCCTGGACGAGCCCGCCGCCGGCCTCAATGCGCGCGAGAGCGCGGCCTTGAGCGAGCTCCTGCTCTCGATCCGCGACGAGCTCGGCACCTCGATCCTCCTGATCGAACATGACATGTCGGTGGTGATGGAGATCTCCGACCACATCGTGGTGATGGACCATGGCGTCAAGATCGCCGAAGGCACGCCGCGCGAGGTCCGCGACGATCCCAAGGTGATCGCCGCCTATCTCGGCGCCGACGAGGAAGAGGCGGCGGCCGTGATGGAGGGCGGGTCGTGACCGCGGCGCCCTCTCCCCTGCTCGCGATCCGGGGCTTGCGCGCCGCCTACGGCAAGATCGAGGCGCTGAAGGGCGTCGACGTCGAGATCAATGCCGGCGAGATCGTGGCGCTGATCGGCGCCAACGGCGCCGGCAAGTCGACGCTGATGATGACGATCTTCGGCAAGCCGCGCGCCCGCGCCGGCCAGATCCTGTATGAAGGCCGCGACATCACCGACGTCCCCACCCACGAGATCGCGCATTTGCGTATCGCGCAATCGCCGGAGGGCCGCCGCGTCTTCCCGCGCATGAGCGTGGCGGAAAACCTCCAGATGGGGGCGGATGCCACCGAATGCACGGAGGGCGAACGCGAGGCGACGCTGGAACGCGTCTTCACGCTGTTTCCGCGCCTGAAGGAACGCTACGCCCAGCGCGGCGGAACGCTGTCCGGCGGCGAGCAGCAGATGCTGGCGATCGGCCGCGCCTTGATGAGCCGTCCCCGCCTGCTCCTGCTCGACGAGCCCTCGCTTGGCCTTGCGCCGCTGATCGCGCGCCAGATCTTCGATGCGATCCGCACCCTGAACCGGCAGGACGGCCTGACCGTCCTGATCGTCGAGCAGAACGCCAACCACGCCCTCAAGCTCGCCCATCGCGGCTACGTCATGGTCAATGGCCTGATCACGCTGGCCGGTACCGGCGCCGAATTGTTGCAGCGCCCCGAGATTCGCGCTGCCTACCTGGAGGGCGGCCGGCACGGCTGACCGGCCGGCAAGCCCGACCCGCGTGCGGCCGAATGTGGCGAGATATCTCTGCCGATGCCCGTATTTTGCCGGTGACTTCTCGGTAAATTCATTCGAGAATGGCGTCGGTTTGGACCGGGCACGCCCGGCAACTTCCACAGGCGACCACCCGCGAGGTATCTCATGAAGTCACTGAAGCTCATCGGTCTGGCATTCGGCGCGTCGATCGCGCTGTCGAGCGCGGCGTTCGCGCAGGATGTCACCGTCGCAGTCGCAGGCCCGATGACCGGCGGCGAGTCCGCCTTCGGCCGCCAGATGAAGAACGGCGCCGAAATGGCCGTGGCCGATATCAATGCCGCAGGCGGCGTCAACGGCAAGAAGCTCGCGCTTTCCGTCGAGGACGACGCCTGCGACCCGAAGCAGGCGCGCTCGATCGCCGAAAAGATCGCCGGCGCGAAAATCCCGTTCGTGGCCGGGCACTATTGCTCGTCGTCGTCG
Source organism: Bradyrhizobium genomosp. III (assembly GCF_000261705.1). NCBI lineage: Bacteria > Pseudomonadati > Pseudomonadota > Alphaproteobacteria > Hyphomicrobiales > Nitrobacteraceae > Bradyrhizobium > Bradyrhizobium genomosp. III. The sequence continues at coordinate 7,544 of NZ_AJQF01000162.1, forward strand.
ATCCCGGCTTCGGAAGCCTATGCCGACGGCAACGTGCTGCAGATTACGCCGGCCTCGACCAATCCGCTGTTCACCGAGCGCAAGCTCTGGAACGTGGCGCGCGTCTGCGGTCGTGACGATCAGCAGGGCCTGATCGCGGCGCAGTACATCGCCAAGAACTTCAAGGGCAAGAACATCGCGATCCTCAACGACAAGACCACCTACGGCAAGGGTCTTGCCGATGAGACCAAGAAGGCGCTCAACAAGGCCGGCGTCACCGAGAAGATGTACGAGTCCTACAACAAGGGCGACAAGGACTTCAACGCGATCGTCTCGCGCTTGAAGCGCGACAACATCGACCTCGTCTATGTCGGCGGGTACCATCAGGAGAGCGGCCTGATCCTGCGTCAAATGCGCGACCAGGGCCTCAAGACCGTGCTGATGGCCGGCGACGCGCTCGCCGACAAGGAATACGCCTCCATCACCGGCCCGGCCGGCGAAGGCACGCTGTTCACCTTCGGCCCCGATCCGCGCAACAAGCCGACCGCGAAGAAGATCGTCGAGGCTTTCAAGGCCAAGAATATCGACCCGGAGGGCTACACCCTCTACACCTACGCGGCGATGCAGGTGTGGTCGCAGGCGGCCAAGAAGGCCGGCACCACCGACGCCAAGAAGGTCATGGAGGCGATGAAGGCCGGCAAGTGGGACACCGTGATCGGTCCGGTCGAGTATGACGCCAAGGGCGACATCAAGCAGATCGACTACGTCGTCTACAAATGGGACGCCAAGGGCAACTATGCCGAGATCAAGGGCAACGGCACCTAAGCCCGCTTGCCGCGCCCTCGGACCGCCATACGATCGTCTCCACGCCCCGGCTTGCCCGCGGCGTTTCTTTTCGCAGCGGGTTCAGACGGCTGCAGGCAGCTCGCCGCTGGCCGCGGCCTGGGCTTTCCGAAGCGCTTGCAGGAGATCGTTCGGCCGAAACGGTTTCTGCAGGCAGACCACGTTGGCCAGGTGGGACGACTGCTCCATGAAATCCAGCGCCGTCATTCCGGACACCGCAACGACGGGAAGCCCCGGCGCCTGCTCGCGCAGGGTCGCGATGACGTCGACACCGCTGACGTCGCCAAGGAAAATATCGACAATCGCCGCGTCAAAAGAGCCTTCCGCGAAGGTTTTCAGCCCGGCCGCACCGCTGTCGGCCTCGGCAACCTCGTAACGGTTGACCCGAAGCACGATCGCGACCATCGCGCGCACGTCCTTCTGGTCGTCGATGATGAGAATACGAGGCATGGGAATGACCCCCACAGATTGATCCAAATCGTATGATTCAAACCTGGAACCCGCCGCGGCGGCAGGGCATTATGACACCGCCCAGTAAAGCGCATCTTACCCGATCCCTTTTCCGCGCTCCCACCAAAATTAAGTAAGCTGTAACCTTCGGTTGAGTCGTCACTGCAACAGTTCACGACACGCGCCCGGAACGGGCTACCGTGGGGGGCCGTCAAGTCTGCCGTATCCTGGAACTGCGGAGATGCTCAAAACGGGTCTGCATGAGATGAACGTGCCTGCGATCGACCGAAGCACATTTCTTTCAACTCTGCCGGCCGCATCGGCCGACCGGACCGCGGCAATGTGGATCGTCGGCATCTCTTCGATCCTGTTCGCCTTGGCCGTGCCGTTTGCAGGTATCCAACTGCCGCCGGTCCCCGCCTTCGTCGCGAGCTACCAATCCGCCCTGGCTGTGAGCGACATCATCACGGCTGTGCTGTTGCTGTCGCAGTTTTCGGTGCTGCGGACCCGCGCCCTGTTGTGGCTGTCGACCGGCTACCTGTTCACCGCCGCGGCAGCGCTGGTCCATGCCCTCACCTTTCCCGGCCTGTTCGCGCCGACCGGGCTGTTTGGCGCCGGCAGTCAGACCACGGTCTGGCTCTACATGGTCTGGCACGGCGCCTTCCCGCTGTTCGTGCTGGGCTATGCCTGGCTGAAGGAAAAGGACGGCGGCCCCAGGGTCCGGGGCACGACAAGCAACGTGATCTACGCCATCGTGCTCGGCGTCGTCGCGACCATGGCTGCCTTCACCTGGATCGTCACCGCCCAGCACGATCTGTTGCCGGTCCTGCTCCGCGACAGCCGATACACACCGACCATGATCGGGGTCGTGTCTTTTGTTTGGTCGCTGAGCTTCGCCGCGCTCATTTCACTGTGGTTCAGGCGCCCGCATTCGGTGATCGACATATGGCTCATGGTCGTGATGTGCGCATGGCTGTTCGACATCGCGCTGTCTGCGATCGTCAACGTCGTGCGCTTCGATCTCGGTTTCTACGCTGGCCGTCTTTATGGCCTCTGCGCGTCGAGCTTCGTGCTGGCGGTGCTGTTGATCGAGAACGTTCGCCTCCAGGCCCGGACGGTGGGTCTTGTCGGCAGGCTGCGCGAGCAATCGGCGTCGGATCGCGACTTCTACGGCAAGCGCCTCGCCCTGTATGGCGCCGTCGTCGAATCCTCCAACGACGCCATCATCACCCAGTCGCTCAACGGCGCCATCACCGGCTGGAACCGTGCCGCCGAGCACCTGTTCGGCTATTCCGCCGCAGAGGCCGTCGGCAAGCCGATCGACATCATCGTGCCGGAGGACCGCAAGCCGGAAGTCAGGAGCATTCTCAATCGCATCAGCAGCAACGAGTCGATTGCCCAGCACGAGACGGTCCGTCTCAGGAAGGATGGTCGCGCGCTCGACGTCGTCCTCAACGTCTCGCCACTTCGGGCGGAGAGCGGCGAGATCATCGGCGCCTCCAAGATCGCCCACGACATCACCGAGGAGAAGCAATCCAGGGAAAAGCTTCGCCGCGAGATCGAGGAGCGCCAGCGCATCTTCGAGACTTCGCAGGACCTGATCCTGGTCACCGACGGTTTCGGCAATTTCATCCAGGTCAGCCCCAGCGTGAAGGACATCCTGGGCTTCAGCCCGGAAGATCTGATCGGGCACAGCGCCACCGAGTTCATTCACCCCGACGACCTCGATAGAACCCGGGAGGAGATGCGCGCGGCGCGGCGCGGCGCGGTCAAGCGCAGCTTCGAGGCGCGCTACTATCACTACGACGGTCACGAGGTCACGCTGAACTGGATGGGCACCTGGTCCGAGCCGGTGAAGCGTCACTTCTTCATCGGCCGGGATCTCACGGAGAAGCAGGCCGCCGAAGCCCAGTTCCGGCAGGTCCAGAAAATGGATTCCATCGGTCAGTTGACCGGCGGCGTCGCTCACGATTTCAACAACGTGCTGACCGTCATCACCGGCACGATCGGCATCTTGTCCGACGCGGTCGCCGACCGGCCCGAGCTGGCTGCGATCACCAAGCTGATCGACGACGCCGCCGAGCGCGGTGCGCAGCTGACCAAGCACCTGCTTGCCTTCGCCCGCAAGCAGCCGCTCCAGCCCCGCGAGATCGACGTCAATGCGCTGGCACTCGAAGCCGCCAAGCTGTTGCACCCCACTCTGGGCGAGCAGATCACCATCATGCCGCAGCTCACCGAGGATGCATGGCCGGCTCTGGTCGACCCCGGCCAGCTTTCCACGGCGATCCTCAATCTCGCGCTGAACGCGCGTGACGCGATGCCCGATGGCGGCACCCTCGTGCTGGAGACCCGCAACGTCTTCCTCGACGACGGCTATGCCAGCATGAATGCCGACATGGTCGCCGGCAGTTACGTGATGATCGCGGTCAGCGACACCGGCTCCGGAATTCCGCCGGAGTTGATCGACCGGGTGTTCGACCCCTTCTTCACCACCAAGGAGGTTGGCAAGGGTACCGGGCTTGGGCTCAGCATGGTGTTCGGCTTCGTCAAGCAGTCCGGTGGCCACATCAAGATCTACAGCGAGGAAGGCCACGGCACGAGCGTCAAGATCTACCTGCCGCGCTCGAGCGGCGTGCAGGAGACCGAGATCGAAGTGCTCCAGAACGCGCCCATCACGGGCGGCGACGAGAAGATCCTGATCGTCGAGGACGACGCACTGGTGCGGCAATACGTGGTGACCCAGGTCAAGAGCCTCGGCTACACCGCGCTCGAGGCCGCCAACGGCGCGGAGGCCCTGACCATCATCGACAACGACAAGACCATCGACCTGCTCTTCACCGACATCATCATGCCGGGCAACATGAACGGCCGCCAGCTTGCCGATGAAGCCGCCCGCCGCCGCCCCGACCTCAAGACGCTGTTCACCTCGGGCTACACCGAGAACGCCATCGTCCACCACGGCCGGCTGGATTCCGGCGTGCTGCTGCTGGCAAAGCCCTACCGCAAGTCCGAGCTTGCCAAGATGCTCAGGACGGCACTGGCGAGTTGAGCCTGCGTCCTCTCTGCGCTATCGCAGGTCGCGAACTGCACTCAACGATGAGGCCGCCTTGAAAAATCTGCTCACCGATATTGCCGGCGTCCGCGTCGGCCATGCCGAAGATACGAAAGTGGCCTCCGGCACGACCGCGATCATCTTCGACCAGCCGGCGGTCGCGGCGATCGACGTCCGCGGCGGCGGCCCCGGCACGCGCGAGGACGCGCTGCTCGATCTCGCCAACACCGTCGAGCGCGTCGACGCGATCGCACTGTCAGGCGGTTCCGCGTTTGGCCTCGATACCGGCGGCGGAGTGCAGGCCTGGCTCGCCGAGCAGGGCCGCGGCCACCGGGTTCGGGAAGCACTGATCCCGATCGTGCCGGGCGCGATCCTGTTTGATCTGCTCAATGGGGGCGACAAGGCCTGGGGACGGTTCTCGCCCTATCGCGACCTCGGCTACGCCGCGGCCGCCGCCGCCGGCACTGACTTTGCGATCGGCAGCGTCGGCGCCGGCCTCGGTGCCACCACCGCAACGTTCAAGGGCGGGCTCGGCTCGGCCTCGGCGGTAACGCCTGATGGCGTCAAGGTCGCCGCGATCGTCGCCGTCAACGCGGTGGGAAGCGTCACCGTCGGCAACGGACCCTGGTTCTGGGCGGCACCGTTCGAGGCGAACGACGAGTTCGGCGGACGCGGCCTGCCGGACAAGTTCACCGACGACATGCTCCGCATGCGCATCAAGGGCGGCCCTGCCGCGAACGCGCGCGAGAACACTACCATTGGCGCAGTCGTCACCGACGCGGTGCTGACCAAGCCCCAGGCCAAGCGGCTCGCGATGATCGCGCACACCGGATTCGCCCGGGCGATCTATCCGGTGCATGCACCGACCGACGGAGACGTGCTGTTTGCGGCCGCGACCGGTGAGAAGCCGATCGATCCGCTGGTCGGCCTCACCGAACTCGGCACCGTCGCGGCCAACGTGGTCGCACGCGCAATCGCCCGCGGCGTCTATAGCGCGGCCGCGCTGCCGTTCCCGGGGGCGCAGCCGTCATGGAAGGACCGGTTCGGCTAGAAACCGAAACGGCGGATACGGCGTTATCCTGGCGGGCCAAGGTGTACCGCCATGCCGTCTTCCGTGATCCGCTTCTTTTGCTATGCGCCGGATACGCGCGAGCTGAAGGTGGCTTTCGTCAGCGGACGCCTCTATGTCTACGAGGATGTTCCGCCCGAGGTCGCCGCCGCGTTCAGGGAAACGCGCTCAAAGGGGGCGTTCTTCAACCACGAAATCCGCGACCGGTACGCCTATCGTGACATCACGCAGGAATATGCCGGCTAATCTCGGATGCCGCTCACACGCTCATCGACATCGACGAACCGGCAGCCGCCGAAGAACCCTGCCCGCCTTGCTGCTGCATCAACTGCGCGAACAGATCGTAAGCCGAGTTGCGGGGGCTGGAGGCGCCCGGCACCGTCGTCGACATCTTGAAGCCGTCGGCATAGGTGACGGTCGTCGTGGTCGAGCCGTCGGCAGCGGTCGTCGTGGTCGAGGTCGATCCGCCGCCGGACTTCGACGAGGAATCCGATCCGTCGCCCGCGCCGCCGGCGCCTTGCGCGTGATGGTGTCCGTGGCCGCTCTTCAGCGCCTTCGACATCTCGTCAAGGCTGACGTTGCCGTCGGCGTTCGCATCCAGCTTCGAGAAGACATCGTCGGCCTGCGCGAGGTTGGTGCCGCCGGCGCCCAGCGCGTCCTCGAACTCGGACTTGGTAATGCTGCCGTCGCCGTCCGCATCGATCTGCGAGAACAGATCCTTGAGCGCAGTCTCCCGGCCCTTCGACATCGAGGACGACGAACTCGACGAAGTCGAGCTCGCCGAACTGCTCGCGCCGTCGGTCGACTGGCTCTGCGCGGCGAGCAGCGCGTTCATGGTCTCCGGCGCGATCTGCGGAGGACTGCCTGAGCCGACCAATGAGGTCGTCATGCTGCCCGTGCTGCTGTCGATCGCGAACGGGTTGGTTGCGCCTTGCGAAGATCCGCCCTTCTGCGTTGACCCGGCCTTCTGCGTCGACGAGGACGACTTCGAGTTCGTCAGCGACTGGATCGCGTCGAGCGCGCTGGACACGGCGCCAAGGGCTAACAGCATTGCACAACTCCAACCGACGCGGCATGCCGCGGCCAATGTTCTGTCGGGTAAGGTCAGCAAGCGTCCTGCCAGCGCAAAAAGTTCAATGAAATCCGCCGCCACCGCGCCTTGGACGGCGCGGGAACACCGGCAATTCATGCCGGTCGCGGCAGAAATTTCCGCCCACAGGAAGCACGCCTGCCCTGCATTGCCCGCCACGGAGGCCCATGTTAGGCGAGGCCCAATCTTCTTTCGGCCGCCACGGGAAACCGCGCCATGACCCAAGCCTTCGCCCCCCGCCCCCTGGCAATCGCGCCCTCGATCCTGGCCTCGGACTTCTCCAGGCTCGGCGAGGAGGTGCGCAGCGTCGACGCCGCCGGCGCGGACTGGATCCATCTCGACGTGATGGACGGTCACTTCGTTCCCAACATCTCCTACGGTCCCGACGTCATCAAGGCGATGCGCCCGCACACGAAGAAGGTGTTCGACGCGCACCTGATGATCTCGCCCTGTGACCCCTATCTCGAGGCCTTTGCGAAAGCCGGCTGCGACCACATCACCGTGCATGCGGAGGCCGGTCCGCATTTGCACCGCTCGCTCCAGGCGATCCGCGCGCTCGGCAAGAAGGCCGGCGTCTCGCTCAATCCCGGCACCCCGGTCAGCACGCTCGAATATGTCCTCGACCTCGTCGACCTCGTGCTGGTGATGTCGGTCAATCCCGGCTTCGGCGGCCAGGCCTTCATCCCTTCCGCGATCGGCAAGATCCGCGACATCCGCGCGATGACGGCCGGACGCCCGATCGATATCGAGGTTGATGGCGGCGTCGGCCCCGATGTTGCAGGTGCGCTCGCCGCGGCCGGCGCCAACGCCTTCGTCGCCGGCACATCCGTGTTCAGGGGCGGCACGCAGGAAGCCTACAAGACCAACATCGCCGCGATCCGCAATGCCGCGCTAGGAGCTCGAGGCGAAGCGATTTGAGCTGGATCAAACGGCATGGGCGGACGGCGGAAAATCCCGCGGCTTTTACGGGTGTTGTGACGCGTATTGCCTAAAATTGCACTCTTGATCCGTACTCATCCGGACTTCACTGATTCGCGCAAATCACCGCAAGTGACTCCTGCCTGCTTTTGACGGGAGCACATCATGACGACGACCCTGGTTTGGACTGGCGTAGCGTTGTGGTTCGGGTTCAACGCGGCGATTGCAACTCGCAGCCTCTTTGTCGCACGACCGGTGAAGACCGCGGCTTGTGCCCGCATCATCCACCTTCATCGTCGCCGGGGCTGAGCGCCATGCAGATCGCACTCGTGAAGCGCCAGCCGAAGCGCAGGTGCCGCATCCCCCGCCGCCCGCATCCGGGCCTCGACTATTTCTTCGGCCGCCTCGAGCGTGCCGATGGCGCACTCGGCGAGGATGCCGGGGCTCGACAATTCGGACCTCGATCATTCGTTCCCGTCGCAGCGCCGACACTGAGACACTCTTTTCCGGACCACCTCCCATGAAACCGCACTGCCCGAACTGCCTCAAGGAAATGACCAAGGCATCCGCGTCGCGTAACCTGTTCAGTTGCGAGCCCTGCCGCGAGATCATCCAGTATTTCGGCGGCAGCGCGGATCACGGCGGGCCCGGCCCGCAATTCTGTTGGCCGATCCGCCGCAAGCGCACCGCTCACTCCGCCCACGCGGCCTGATCCAGCCTCAAATCGGCCAGGCGGCCTATCCCGGCACTTCGCCGGCATTGGGCTCGCCGGCTTCCCCCGCCATCCGCGGCGGCCGTACCACGGTGACGGTGCAGGCCGCTTCCGAAGCCACCTTGGCCGAGACGCTGCCGAGCAGCGTGCGCCTGAACGAGCCCTGCCGCGCACCGATGATGACGTGGTCGACCTGGTTGACCTCGGCGAACTCCAGGATCGCGGCGGCGGGATCGACCGCCTCCAGCACATGAGCCGACAGCCGGCTCTCATCCAGCTTGAGCGGCGTCGCCCAATGCCTGAGCGCGACCAGGCGGTCGATATGCTTGTTGGACCCCTGCTCGTCCAGGGTACGGTCGATCGCGATCCGGTTCAGTTTGAGCACGTTGACACAGGCAAGCCGCGCTGACGGCAAGGTGGCAAGGATGCGCTCGGTGGTCACACGCAGCGCCTCGTTCAACTCCGGTGCGCCTTCCACGGTGTCGAGCGCGACGGCGAGGATAGGGCTCGATGCGATTTGAGCGGCGACATCCGATTTCGCGCGCGGCGCCATGACGCCCTGGTTGAAGCGGCGCCGCCAAGCGACGCCGATGGGGTCGCGCTTCACCCGCTCCGAGCGCGCGGTGAGCTTGACCTGGTCCGGATGGGCGAGATCGAAGGCGAGCTGCGACGCCGTCGGATAGCGCCACACCGGCTCGATCTCGAGACATCGCAACACCACCTCCTGAAGCCAGGGCGGGTAGTCGGCGCGCAAGCTTCGCGGCGGATACGGATCGCGCCACAGCCGGCGCCGCATCGCGCGCATCGTCTCGCCCTCGCCGAAGGGCCGCTCGCCAGTCGTGAAGAAATAGAGCAGCACGCCGAGCGAAAACAGATCGCTGCGCTGATCGTCGCGCACCCCTGACAGCCGCTCGGGCGCCATGTAGGGCGCGGTGCCGTAAGGCAGGCGGAATTCCTCCTGCAGGAGATCCGGCAGGTGGTTGTGATGCGACAGGCCGTAGTCGATCAGAACCGCCTCGCCGCTATCGCGGAACATGATGCTGCTCGGCTTGATGTCGTGATGGATCACGTTCTGGCGGTGGAGATCGGCAAGCGCGGTTGCGATCTTGGCGACGAGCTGCCGCGCCTCGTCGTAAGGCAACGGCAGGTCGGGCAGCCGCTTGTAGAGCGTGGTCCCGCCGATGCGCTCGATCACGACATAGGCCTGGTGCGCGAAATCGCCGGTGCCGAAACAGGCCGGGACGTGCGGACCCGCCAGCCGCGGCAAGATCATCATCTCCATCTCGAAGGAGACGATCGCGGCGGGATCCTCGCCCTCCGACACCCGCGGGATCTTCATCAGCAAGGGCACGTCGATGCCGGGATGGGTGACCGTCCACAACGTCGCCATGCCGCCGGCATGAACGCATTCACCGATGGTGTAACCATCGATCAACGCGCCGGATTTGACCAGGGGCTTCGGCATCGCCGTCAGCGCCCCTGCGAGAGCCGGTCGGCGAGCCAGTGCGGCAGGCCGTTGTCGCGAATCCTGTCCGCCGCGGTCTCGATGTCATAGGGCGCGCGGCAGTAGGTGATCTGGCACGTCTCGGTGTCGAACAATACGAAGGCCGCCGACGGATCGCCGTCGCGGGGCTGGCCGACCGCACCGAGCACGGCGAGCCATTGCCGGCCGCGCAGAAGCTGCACCGGGACGTCGGTCTTCGGGACGAAGCTCGTCATCTTGGCCGTCACCGACATCGAATAGAGCGCGGGACGATGGATGTGGCCGCAAAACGTGACATGAGCGGGCGTTGCAATCAGGCTCTTGGCGGCGTCCACCGTCGAGCGGACATAGTGCCAGCGCTGGGGGCTGGAGGCTTCCGAATGCACGAAGAGACGATCGCTATCCTCCACCAGCATCGGCAGTTCGGTCAGGAACCGCCTCTGCGCGCTATCAAGCCGGCCGCGGGTCCATTCGATCGCGATTTGCGCCTCGGCGTTCATGGTCTCCGTCGGGGAATTGACCGCCTGGTCGTGATTGCCGCGCACGGCGATCGCACCCTGGGCAACGAGCTCCATTGCGGTATCCACCACCCATTCCGGATCGGCGCCATAGCCGACGAAATCGCCGAGCAGGACGAACCGCTCAGCGCCCTTCGCACGGGCAACCTTCAGGCAGGCCTCGAAGGCCTGCCTGTTGCCGTGGATATCCGAAAAGACAGCTAGGAGCACGCACCCTCCACCCTCCAATTCTTATTGAAGGCCGGTAAGGCCAAATTGAGGGAGGTCAAAACCATGCGCCAGCGCCGCGCCGATTACCAGCGCAGCCTTGCGGTGATGATCTTGCGGTGATGATGATGAGCCTATTGCTCGTCCTTTGGCGGCATCCGGGGCGGCGGCAGCGGGGTGAAGCTCACGCCTTGCGCGCCGGCCGGCGGGGCGATGAATTCGCCGGTCGAGGAATCGCCGCCGGTGGTCTCCAAAATGGTCTTGGGCGTCACATATTCGCGGACCATGTCGATGAGGCTGCCATCGCCGCCGCCGAAATCAGCGGCGCGGCCGCCTTGCGGATGTCCCAACGCGATTTCGTTCTCCGCGGCATGGGTCTTGTCGGCGAGCCTGTCGTCGTAGGGCACGCGGAAGGCGCGCGGGATGCCGCTCGGGCGATTGTCCTCGTCGAGCTGCTCGACCCACAGATAGATCGAGCCGGGATCACCCTGAAGCGAATGCGGCTCGACGATGCGGGCCTTCAGCAGCTTGAAAGTCGCCGGCAGCCGGTCGGCACTGGCCCAACCGAGCAGCCCGCGCATTTCGGTGAAGCTGACGACGTAGAAGGCGCTGGTCACGACCACGGCGATCGCCTTCAGCGACCAGTGCAGCCGCGCGTAGACCAGCACGACCAGCAGCAGCGCGCCGATCACGGCGTAGGCGAGCGACAGCGTGAGGATGACCGTTTGCAGGCTAGTCACGGCGCACCCTCGCAGCGTTGTTGCTCACACCGGTCCTCGGGTCGAGATCGGCGCCGTTGCGCCACCCGGTGCGGAACGTCTCCAGCAGCGATTTCGGCCGCTGGTCCACATTGACGACCTTGCCCTCGGCATCGAGCCGGAACCGCACCGCGGTCTTCTCGTCGCCGGTGTGGTCGAGCGTGAACTTGTTGTCGAAGACCACCTGCGCGGTCGGATTGAGCTTCTGCACCTTCACATTGGCCGTGACGGGTTCGCCGGTCGTCGCCACGAAATGCGAGACGTTGACGGTGTATTCGCCGGCGACGATGCCGCGCACCGTGACGATCTCCTCGCGGATCGGCGAGGCGATCTTCTTGCCGTTGACCATGATGAAGTCGTTGGCCCCGCCGCGGTCGTCGCGATCGAGGGTCAGGAAGCCGGCCTCACGATGGCGGTACCAGGCGATATTGCCGACGGGATCCTGCACGAACAGGTCGAGGTCGTCGGGGTGGCTATCCGGCCAGTCCAGCGTGATCATGAACTCGGCCTTGGAATCGATCTTGCCCTCCTTGGCATCAGGGGAGACCGCGAGCAGCGCAAGAAAGAACAGGAACGCGATCACCTGGAGCGCCTTGAACAGCATCACGCCCAGCGGATCGAACGGCTCCTCGCGCGGATAGAGACCGAAATCATCCATCATGACGGGATTCCGACACCCTTGATTCCAGACCCCTTGCGCTCCAGCACCGGCGTCACATAGGTCTCGGTCAGCACCACCGCATCCGAGAACACCCGCTGGGTCGCGGCATCCAGCATGTAGTACTGGATACGGACCAGGATCGAGCCGACGAGGCCGGCGAGCG
>NZ_AJQF01000163.1:0-44559 GCF_000261705.1 Bradyrhizobium genomosp. III
TCATCAGCCCCATCGAGGAGCGCATCGCGACCTTGTCGGCGGCATCCAGCCCCGCGATCGGGGCCAGCATGATGATGAAGCCGACGATGGTGCCGAGCAGGCCGAGCTTCATCAGCGTATCCGAGACGAAGGCGCCGAATCCATTGGAGCCGCGCAGCCGGTCCGCGAGCGTCCGCAGCAGCAGCGTCTGGTCGACCGGGCGGTAGTCCTGCGCGGCCGCTTTCGTCACCAGGCTCTGGATGTGGTCGCGCACCAGCCCGCGCGGCAGCACCGCCGCGCTCGCGTCAAGCACCTTGCCGCCCTCAGGCGCGGCGAGCGCCTCGCGGCAGCGCCGCGCCGCTGCGCCTTCACGCGCGATCGCCCGCGTGCGCAGGAAGCAGTGGCCGCAGGTCAGGACATAGAGCACCGCGATGACGCTCGAAATGTAGGTCCGGTCCGAGGTCAGCATCAGATGGATCAGGCCGAACCGCCACAGCAGCACGACGGCGAAGACCGAGAGCCCCGTGAAGATCATCCAGAACAGGAGCGCGCTGCGCTCGGATGGGTCGGTCGCGGTTCCCGCGATCGGTCCAATCGTGATCGAACTCATGCTGCACTGCTCCCGGCCCGCAACGATTGGCCTGCAAAGATTTCCGGTCGATTAGATCAAAGCCGTCGTATCAGGTCCAAAGACCCATGCCCAATCCGGCTTGGGAAATTTGCCCGAGCTGCAATCCCGCCACACCCCGCAATTGGCAAGGCGCGGCGGCGTTGTTAGGCTGAGCTTATCAAACGTCGAGGGTGATCGCATGCGCCTCGTGCTTCAGCTTGTCGCCCGTCTGCTGCTTATCGTAGCCCTGTGCCTTGGCGCGGCAACCATATGGGCCACATTCGACGCCTATCGCAGCGTCGACCGGTCGACTGCGGCCTCGGCGCAGCGGGTCGCGCAGGCGCTTCAGGCGCTGTATTGGCGCGAGCTTTTGTTGCGCAGCAGCAGAGCGCGCGAGCACCTCCTGCCCGTTCCGGACTGGCGCACCCTGGAGACCATGAAGCTGATCTCGCCCGGCGTCTGCGTCGAGTTCCAGCCGGCTGCCGCATTCGAGAAGCCGCTCTGCGGCCAGAGCGAGGGGCTGGGAAAGACCCCGCCGCGCTGGTTCGCCGCGATCGTGCCGACCTTCCTCGGCAGCCACGCCGAGGTGGTCCGGCCGGTCAGTCCCCGCGCCGCGACCGCCGGCACCGTGGTCGCGACGCCGGATGCCGCGGCCGCCATCTCGCTCGCCTGGGAATACATCCTCAACGTGATCGACGTCGCGCTGTTGATGGCGGCGGCGATCGCGCTGCTGGCTTCGCTGGCGATCGCGCAGGCGCTGGCACCGGCGCGCACGATCGTGACCGCCCTGCAGCGCATGGCGCGCGGGCAGTATCGCACCAAGCTCCCGCGTTTCCGCTCCATGGAGCTGGCGATGATCGGCGGCGCCGTCGACGAGCTCGGCGGCCGGCTGGAGGAAGCCACAGAGCAGCGCGCCGCGCTGACGCGGCGCCTGATCGAGATCCGCGACGACGAGCGCCGCGCCCTCGCCCGCGAGCTGCACGACGAGTTCGGGCAGAATCTTTCCGCCATTCTCGCCTTCGCCAACACGATCGAAACGGCGAGCACGAAGGACAATCGGGATAATGGCATCGCGCAGGACGCGCGCATGATCTCGCAGGCCACCCATCATCTGATGGCCTCGCTCCGCGATGCGCTGAAGCGTCTGCGCAATCCCCTGCCCGAGGAGCTCGGGCTCGAGGCAAGCCTCGTCAATCTCGTCGACAGCTGGCGCTCACAGAGCGCGGCGCGGCCGACGATCCAGCTCGATCTCAGGGGTGACCTCACTGACATCAGCGGTCCGGCCGCCACCACGGCCTATCGCGTGGCACAGGAATGCCTGACCAACGCGCTGCGTCACGGTACGGCGCGCGAGATCTCTTTGCGCATCGAACGCCGGGCCGGCGAGGATGACTCGCTGCTCATCCGTGTCGAGGACGACGGCGGCGGCGATGCGGAGCGCGTCTCGCAATCTGCCGGCTTCGGCCTGACCGGCATCCGCGAGCGCGTCACGGCGGCCGGCGGATCGCTCTCGATCCTGCCCGCCCGTGGCGGCCTCAGTGTCGCCGCCACCATCCCGCTCGCCGCGTGAGGGCGGAATGAGCGAGGTTGCAGCAACAGGCATCTCCGTGCTGCTCGTCGACGACCACCCGATCGTCCGCCAAGGCTATCGGCGCGTGCTGGAAAGCCAAGGCGATCTGCATGTCGTGGCGGAGGCCGACAACGCCGCGGACGCCTACAGTGCGTTCAAGGCGCATGATCCCGATGTCGTCTTGCTCGACATCTCGATGCCCGGCGCGAGCGGGCTGGAGGCGATCCGCAACATCCGCGCGCGCAGTCCGCGGGCGCGGATCCTCGTCTTCACCATGCACAACGAGGCCGTGCTGGTGAAAGCCGCCTTCAGCGCGGGGGCCAGCGGCTTCGTCACCAAGAGCAGCGAACCGTCCGCCGTCGTCACCGCGATCCGCGCCGTCGCGCGCGGCGAGCGGGCCATGAGCGACGATATCGCGCATATCCTCGCCGAGGACAGTCTGTCGGCGGGCTCAGCGCTGGATCAGTTGGGCGAGCGGGAGATCGAGATCCTGCGCCAGTTCGCCGGCGGCGCCACCACCGAGCAGATCGCGACGCACCTCAATCTCAGTGTGAAGACAGTGCAGAACTACCACTATCTGATCAAGACCAAGACCGGCGCGCGCACCGACGCGCAGCTGGTGCGGCTCGCCGCGACCTGCGGGCTGACGAAGATCTAGCAGCGGGGCTGCCGCTTTCCCCACGTCACTTGAAGATTTCGAATCTGCCGGGCCCGATGGAACGGAGGCCATCCGGCTCCGGTTAGGAGTAGAGTGGAGGAATCGCCATGAGTAAGGCTCATCACAAGGCAGTCGACCATCCCCCGATCATCACCGTAGGCGAGCTCATCGATGAACTTTGCCGCCTGCCCGATACGGCCGTCGTCCACTTCCGCTGCCCCATGCTCGAGCAGGAGCTGACATTCTACCGCCTTCGAAAGCGGTCAAAGGATGCCGTTGAAATCGCGGTCAATGCATATCCGGAGAGCCCGCCAGTCGTACCGGCGACCAACGGCGGTGCGTTTCAGCCGCGCAGGCACGCGACAGCCGCGCCCCCCGTTCGGGAGAGTGCGCTTCTTCACAAGGCAAGAGGGTGAGATAGGCCTCCGGGTCTAGGCCGCCTTCAGGCCGCGCAGCAGCAGCGCGAGCGTCGCATCGACGCGCGCGGAGAGATCCGCATCCTTCCACTCGTCGGCATGCGCCGGATGGTGGAAGCGGACGGTGGCATCGAAGATCGCGCGCGCAGTGGTCTTGACGTCGCCGATGGCGAATGCGCCCTGCTTCACGCCGTCAGTCAGGATCGCCGAGATCTGGTCGATCATGGTGTCCTTGTGACATTTGACGGCCGCGCAGGCCTCGCGCGCCAGCGTCAGATAGGTCTCGAACATCTCGGGGTCGTCGAGCACACGCGAACGCTTGGCGGCGAACAGCGTCCGCAGCCAGCGGTCGAGCCGCGCCGGCGCCGGGCCCTGCTCCGCAGCGATCTGGCGGAGCGGCGCGTCGATGCGGTCCAGCCAGCGTTTGGCAACGGCCTCGCGCAGCGAGGCCTTGCTCGGGAAATGGCGATACACGCTGCCGTGGCTCACATCGAGCGCACGGGCAACGTCGACCACGGTGGCCTTGGCAAGTCCGTAACGCCGCAAGACGTCCTCGGTCACTTCGAGGATCCGCTCCGGCGTCAAGACAACGGCTTCATTCATGCCAGCACCATGTTCCCGTTTGGGCTCAGTTATCCGGCGATAGAGCTGCTTCCGAAGCGCCCATGCCGGCCGTTTCGGAAAGCTTTCGCCTTAATGAGGCAGTTTTGCAGCCTGCGCCGCGATCTGGCGCGCCACCAGCAAATTGAGCCAATGCCCAATCGCCCCGGTGAGATTGATGATTTCGGTCGTCATTTTCTTATATCTCCATTCGTCCACGGCCCTCGCCCTTCGATGGCGACCTTCGATCCGAGAGGTATTTCGGATGTCGGGCTCCCCCTGGAGGTGACCGCGGGACGCCCAATCGGAGCGTCCGAGAAGGGATATACACGTCCCGCTGACAGATTTCAATATCTGTCAGTCAATGATCCGTGATTGACAGTTAGTATTTGCGGCTGGCGTCGCCATCCCCGGCCGTCCGGTCCGGTGGATAGCTCGGCGATCCCCCTCTCCCGGGGTCCAGACCGTTTGTTTCGCCCTGCCTGCTCTGTTAAATCACGGCGTAAAAAGCATTTTGGCCGGCGCCGCCCCTTGGGACCGCCCGCCCACCTTCCTGGAGCCGTCAGATGATCCCCCGCTATACCCGCCCGGAAATGGCCTCGATCTGGGAGCCGCAGACCCGGTTCAAGATCTGGTTCGAGATCGAGGCGCATGCGGCGGACGCCCTCGCCGCTCTCGGCACCATCCCCAAAGAGGCCGCCAAAACGGTCTGGGCCAAGGCCAAGGACGCCACCTTCGACGTCGCCCGCATCGACGAGATCGAGCGCGAGACCAAGCACGACGTCATCGCCTTCCTCACTCACCTCGCCGAGATCGTCGGCCCCGAGGCGCGCTTCGTCCACCAGGGCATGACCTCGTCCGACGTGCTCGACACCTGCCTCAACGTCCAGCTCACCCGCGCCGCCGACCTCTTGCTCGCCGACCTCGACAAGGTGCTGGCCGCACTCAAGAAGCGCGCCTTCGAGCACAAGATGACGCCGACCATCGGACGCAGCCACGGCATCCATGCCGAGCCCGTGACCTTCGGCCTCAAGCTCGCTTATGCCTATGCCGAATTCTCGCGCGCCAAGGAGCGCCTGATCGCGGCGCGGAAGGAAGTCGCGACCTGCGCCATATCAGGCGCCGTCGGCACCTTCGCGCAGATCGATCCGCGCGTCGAAGAGCACGTTGCGAAAGCCATGGGCCTTGTCCCCGAGCCGATCTCGACCCAGGTGATCCCGCGCGACCGCCATGCGATGTATTTCTCGACGCTCGGCGTGATCGCCTCTTCGGTCGAGCGCATCGCGGTCGAGATCCGCCACATGCAGCGCACCGAAGTGCTGGAGGCCGAAGAGTTCTTCTCGGAAGGACAAAAGGGCTCCTCGGCGATGCCGCACAAGCGCAACCCGGTGCTGTCGGAGAACCTCACCGGCCTCTCCCGCATGGTGCGCGCCTATGTGACGCCTGCCCTGGAGAACGTCGTGCTCTGGCACGAGCGCGACATCTCGCACTCCTCGGCCGAGCGCATGATGGGCCCTGACGCCACCGTGACGCTCGACTTCGCGCTGGTGCGCCTCGCCGGCCTGATCGACAAGCTCCTGGTCTATCCCGCCAACATGCAGAAAAACCTCGACCGCCTCGGCGGCCTCGTCCATTCGCAGCGCGTGCTCCTGGCGCTCACGCAGAAGGGCGCGAGCCGCGAGGACGCCTACAAGCTCGTGCAGCGCAACGCGATGCCGGTCTGGCGCGGCGAAGGCGATTTCCTTGTTCTGCTGAAGAAGGACGCCGAGGTGAAGAAATATCTCACCGACGCCGAGATCGAGGAGCAATTCGACCTCGGCTATCACCTCAAGCACGTCGACACGATCTTCAAGCGCGTGTTCGGCGAAAGCTGAGCACCGCTTGCGTCGCCCAGGAGCCACGCTCGTGGCTGCCGGGGCTCGTGCAATTGCGGTCTATAGTCGCTTCTGCAGCCATTTCACGAGCGCGGGGCTGCCGAAGGTGGCGGCGATGAAGCCGCACATATTGCCGTCGACATAGCCCGCGCGGCCGCGCCCTTGCACGTAGCGCTTGCTGAAGAAGATCGTGTGCAGCTTGTTGCCAGCGTCATCGAGGAAGACGAGCTGCCAGCGCAAATCGGGCTGGTAAGACAATTGTACAGGCGCCAGCGTCTTGACGGCTGCCGCCAGTTCGGTCGCGTCGGTCGCGGTCAGGACCTGCGTCTTGCGTTCGCTCGCGTAGCTCGAAAAATGCTCCGGCGAGATCGGGATGCTGGTGAGCAGCCGGTCGGAGATCTTCTGAAGATCGATCCGCTTGATCTGCCCCGCCTGGATCTTCTGACTGATCGATCCAATCACGGCAGTGGCCGGGCCGACATCGCAGGCGAAGGCCGGACTGGCCATGATCGAGAAGCAGGCCGCCAGCACAAGACTATCGCGTCCGAACTTCATGCCCTGCCCTCGTCCCCGGCGGATCGCTGCCGCACCTTATAGCCACGGAGCGGGGCGACGAAAGCCCGGCGACCATTTGCGGACCGCGATGCCGCGGAGTACGCTTCCAGCCCATCGACCCCTGCGAACATAGAAGAAACGGATCCCCATGCCCATCGTCAACCGCGTTGCCGCCCTCTCCGACGAAATGGCCGCCTGGCGCCATGACTTCCACGAGAACCCCGAATTGCTCTACGAGGTCCACCGCACGGCCGGCATCGTCGCCGAGAAGTTGCGCGCATTCGGCTGTGACGAGGTGGTGACGGGTATCGGCCGCACCGGCGTCGTCGGGGTGATCCGCGGCCGCAAATCCGCCTCCGGCAAGACCATTGGCTTGCGCGCCGACATGGACGCGCTGCCGATCATGGAGACCTCGGGCGTGCCTTATGCGTCGAAGGTCCCCGGCAAGATGCACGCCTGCGGCCATGACGGCCACACCGCGATGCTGCTGGGTGCCGCCAAATATCTCGCCGAGACGCGCAATTTCGACGGCACGGCGATCATGATCTTCCAGCCCGCCGAGGAAGGCGGCGGCGGCGGCAAGGCCATGGTCGAGGACGGGTTGATGACGCGCTGGAACATCCAGGAGGTCTACGGCATGCACAACATGCCGGGCCTGCCCGAAGGCCACTTCGCAACCACGCCCGGCGCGATGCTGGCCTCCTCGGACAACATCCAGATCACTGTCCACGGCAAGGGCGGCCACGCCGGCGCGGGTCCGCACAAATCCGTCGACAGCGTGCTGATCGGCTCGCAGATCGTCAACGCGCTGCAATCGATCGTGGCGCGCAACGTCGATCCGTTGAAGTCGGCAGTCATCTCGATCACGCAATTCCACTCCGGCACCGCCTTCAACATCATTCCGGAGGTCGCCGAGCTAGGCGGTACCGTGCGCACGCTCGATCCCGAGGTGCGCGATCTCGTCGAGCGCCGCATCGGCGAAGTCGCCGAGAGCGTCGCCCGCGCCTATGGCGGCTCGGCCGAGACGAAATACACGCGGATGTATCCGGTGACGATGAACCATGCGCGCGAGGCCGGCCTTGCCGCCGACGTCGCCCGCGACATCGTCGGCACCGATCGCGTCAACGACAAGTTCATCCCGATGATGGGCGCCGAGGACTTCTCCTTCATGCTGGAGGCGCGTCCCGGCGCGATGGTGCTGGTCGGCATGGGCGACGGCAACGAGTGCCATCACCCGGCCTACGTCTTCAACGACAACATCCTCGGCCACGGCGCCTCGTTCTGGGCGCGTCTGGTCGAGACGCGGATGCCGGCGGGGTAATCCCTCGCCTCAGCGGGGGCCGCTTCAATTGCAGACCTCGGTCAAGCCGCCACCGTTAATGGCAACGCTCGGCGATCGTCCCAGCTTGCAGCCGGGACGAAGGGGCCGGCAGCCGGCATTTGTGCATACGATCTGGCCGGACGAATTCGCTTGTGAAGCAGCCGGCGATGACTCACTCTTTTTCCGGTCCGAGTCACGCCTTGCGGGTTCATCGCGCGTCGCCGCATCTCGGAGGCATTGAGGTCTGTTTTGACATCGACCGCATCGAAGCCCGCCTTCTTGAACATATCGCCGACCAGGGCGGCATCGTTCACGGGATTGGTGAGCCGCAGCGTGTTCTTGTACGCGGAATTGCCGATCACGAGCGCGACGCGCTTCTCGGCCTGCGCCGGCGCGCAAGTTACGAGAGTGGCAACGATCAAAGCGCAGAAAGATCGAACAATATTCACGCACATTACCTATCAGCCTTGATGCATTTCATGTGACCATTCGAAGGCTAGTTGCACACTTCCGCTTGGATCGCGCCGGAACTCCCCGGCCTTGGATCGCGCACAATGCGACACCCTTTGGCAACTGGCCTACATCCAGCACTTGTGCAGATTATTTGCCCTGAGGCCTGCGGGGGCGACGGCGCGGCCTCCTTTTGTTTTCGATCACTGTCCCGCCTCCGCGACTCCTCGCGCGTTGCGACCGGCTTCTTCTCCTGGACCTTCTCGCATTCATTGTCCTCGCCGACGCGATAGCCGGCGCGGCAGGTGATCTTGACGCATTGGTCGCCGTCGGCCTTGAAGCCGAAATTGCACACCAGCGGGCAAACCCTTCCCGGCTTCGCCTTCAGCGCATCGAGCGCATCCACGCTCGCGAGCTTCACGTCGAGCTGGGTGCCGGCATATTTGTTGAACAGCGTCAGCGAGCGCTGCGACGTCGCATTCCAGTCACCGTCCGCCGCGGCGGACAGGCAGCCGACGCGGCGCAACTCGCTCTGCACGGACTTAGTTAGATCAGCCGCCGACAATGTGGACGCCGGAGCGGGCGAGAGCGCGGCGACTTTCTGGTTCTCGACTTCGGGCATCTGCCGATCGGCCGTCGGCTTGGCCGCCTGCTCAGCCTTCTCCGCTGCCTGCTTTGCAGCAAGCTCGGCCTTGGCTTTCTCCGCCGCCTGCCTCTCGGCCAATGCCTTCGCTGCGGCCGCCTCGGCAACCTTGCGCTGCTGCTCGGCCGCCTCGGCCCTCGCCTGCTCGATCTGCTTCTGCTTCTCTGCGGCGATGCGGGCATCTTCGGCAACCTTGGCCGCAGCGGCCGCCTTGTCCTGCTCGGCCTTCTGGGCGCGTTCGGCAATGAGCCTGGTCTTTTCCTGCTCGGCCGCCTTGGCCTTCTGCTCGGCCGCAGCGCGCGTCTCTTCGGCGCCGATCTTGTTCAACTGGCCTTTGGCGAGATTCGCATAGAATCCGTCAGGATATTGCGCCAGGAACGCTTCCCAGCCGTCACGGGTGCCGAGTTGGAGCGCAAGTTCATAGTCTCGCCTGAGCTCAGACTGCGGATTGGCTTGCGGGCCGGTCGCAACGGGCTTGGCAGGAACGAGCGGCACGTCGTCGCCGCCGAGCGAGCCATACACGAATGGCTCTTGCTTGTTGGCCGTGCTCTTCAGCACGTCATCGCGCACGAAGCCGAACGCTTTGCGCAGATCCAGGCCGGGTTTTGGCAGGTGGTCCGAGAGAGCCGTGGCGAACGGGCTGTTCCGGGAGTCTCCATCGGACGCCGTCGAACCGGCCTTGGCCGCAAACGCAATCATCGTGTTCGGAGTTGTTGGCTCGACC
Source organism: Bradyrhizobium genomosp. III (assembly GCF_000261705.1). Classification (NCBI taxonomy): domain Bacteria; kingdom Pseudomonadati; phylum Pseudomonadota; class Alphaproteobacteria; order Hyphomicrobiales; family Nitrobacteraceae; genus Bradyrhizobium; species Bradyrhizobium genomosp. III. Next base: position 9,401 of record NZ_AJQF01000163.1, read on the forward strand.
TTGGCGAGGCCGCGGCCGATCGCGCGCGAGGCCACCGTGCGCTTCATCGTCTTCGCAAAGGGATTGTCTCGGCAGGCATCGAGGATGACGAGCCGAAGCTGCTTGGCAGGCTCGATGCTCACCAGCACGCGATCGATCGGCAACGCCTCGTCGTAGACGTCGGTGTCGGTCTCGAGCGCGGCATCGGTCGGGATCAGATAGTTGGTGCCGTCCACCTCCATGCCGTGGCCCGCATAGTAGATGACCGCGACATCGGCATCCCGGGTCCGCCCGCCGAATTCGCGCAGCGCCTTGCGCATTTCAGACGCGTTCAAGTCCTGCCTGACGTCGACCGTATCGAAGCCGGCCTTCCTCAACATGCCGCCGATCAAGCCGGCGTCGCTCGCGGGGTTGGCAAGCTTCGGCACGCTCTTGTAGGCGGAATTGCCGATGACGAGCGCGACGCGCTTGTCGGCGAGCGCCGGGCTGCAGGCGAGACAGCCTGCAAGAGCAAAAAAAGCAAGGGCCGTCAGCGCGATGGAGCAAGCCCGAAAGATGTGCTTCATCATCAGTTGCATATTTCAGCCGGTATCTTAGCCGCGGGATTGGAAGGATGATTAGCGGTCCCGAGCCGGCATCCCTTGGCGATCGGCCTGCATCCGGCGGCATTGCAGATCATCTGTCCCGAGGCTTGCGGCGCGGCCGGCGCGGCCTCCCTTTGCTTTCGATCCGTATCCCGCCTCCGCGACTCCTCGCGCGTCGCGACCGGCTTCTTCTCCTGGACCTTCTCGCACTCGTTGTCGTCGCCGACGCGATAACCGGCGCGGCAGGTGATCTTGACGCATTGGTCGCCGTCGGCCTTGAAGCCGAAATTGCAAACAAGCGGGCAGACCCGCCCCGGCTTCGCCTTCAGCGCGTCGAGCGCATCCACGCTGGCGAGCTTCACGTCGAACTGGGTGCCGGCATATTTGTTGAACAGCGCCAGCGAGCGCTGCGACGTCGCGCTCCAGTCGCCGTCTGCGACGGAGGACAGGCAGCCGACGCGGCGCAATTCGCTCTGCACGGATTTTGTCAAATCAGCCGCCGATAACGTGGATGCCGGCGCGGGCGAGAGCGCAGCGACTTTCTGGTTCTCGACTTCGGGCATCTGCCGATCGGCCGTCGGCTTGGCGGCCTGCTCAGCCCTCTCCGCCGCCTGCTTTGCGGCAAGCTCGGCCTTGGCCTTCTCCACGGCCTGCTTCTCGGCAAGCGCCTTCGCAGCCGCCGCCTCAGCTACCTTGCGCTGGTGCTCGGCCGCTTCCGCTTTCGCCTGCTCGATCTGCTTTTGCTTCTCTGCGGCGATCCGCGCCTCTTCCGCCGCCTTGGCAGCTGCTGCTGCCTTCTCCTGCTCGGCCTTCTGGGCGCGCTCGGCGATCAGCCTCGTCTTTTCCTGCTCGGCCGCCTTGGCCTTTTGCTCGGCCGACGCGCGCGTCTCTTCGGCGCCGATCTTGTTCAACTGGCCCTTGGCCAGGTTGGCGTAGAAACCGTCCGGATACGCCGCCAGGAACGCTTCCCAGCCGTCGCGCGTCGCAAGCTGAAGCGCGAGCTCGTAATCCCTGCGAATGGCATCCTGCGGGTTGGCCTGCGGACCGGTCGCGGCGGGCCTCACGACGAGGGGCACGTCGTCGCCGCCGAGCGAGCCATAGACATAGGGCTCCTGCTTGTAGCCGGTAGTCTTGAGCACGTCGTCGCGCACGAAGCCGAAGGCCTTGCGCAGATCAAGGCCCGGCTTCGGCAGATGCTCGACCAGCGCAGCGGCGAACGGACTGTTTCGCGCATCGCCATCGGACGCCGTCGATCCTGCCTTGGCCGCGAAGGCGATCATGGTGTTCGGGCTGGTCGGCTCGACCTTGGCCAGGCCGCGCCCGACGGCACGTGAAGCCAGCGTGCGTTTCATCGACTTGGCGAAGGGGTTGTCGCGGCAGGCATCCAGGATGATCAGGCGCAGCTGCTTGGCCGGCTCGACCGCGAACAGCGCGCGTTCGACCGGAATGGTCTCGTCGAGAACGTCGCCATCCGTCTCCAGTGTCGCGTCGGTCGGAATGAGATAGTTGGCTCCATCGAGCTCGATGCCGTGGCCGGCGTAATAGATCACCGCCATGTCCGCGTCGCGCGACCTGCCGGCGAACTCGCGCAACATGCGCCGCATCTCGCTGGCACTAAGATCCAGCCTGACGTCGACGGAATCAAAGCCCGCCTTCTTGAACATGCCGCCGACCAGCGTGGCATCATTCACGGGATTGCTGAGCTTGGGCGCGCTCTTGTAAGCGGAATTGCCGATCACGAGCGCGACCCGCCGGTCGGCATGCGCCGGTCCGCAGGCAAGGCCAATCGCGAATATCAACAAGACAAACAGTCGAAACGGAATCACTTGCGTCCCCCCGGAGGCAATTCCCTGAGACTATTCGCTAGCGTCGCCGATTGCTAATTCTTCCTATGTGATTCCTGTCACACAAGCCGGTCTAACGGGGGTAAGGATAATGCGGCGAAGCGTCACCCTGGTTTTTCCAGGTGACGCCGCCGTCTTTCGGGGCCGCTATATTTGCACCACCTCGTGGCGCATCACGAAGGGTGCAAGCAGCGCGTGTACCTCGCTCGCAACCGCCTCGCGCTGCTCCAACGGCAGGCCGGCAAGGGTCACGGTGGCGATTGATCCGTGACTGCCATGGGCACCGACTTTGACCCTGCAATCGATGCCGCGCTCGACCAGCGGCGTGAGCACCTTGGTGAACACGCGCTCAGCCGCGTCCCAGCGCAACTGCGGCTTGAACACCTTGCCGACGCCGGTCACCGGCATCGGGTCGATCGGAATGACCTGCACCGGGACGGCGGCCCGCTCCGGCGTGCGCTCGCGAACCCAGGATTCCAGTTCGCCGGGCTCCACGGTCGCGCCGGGCTTCAGCTGCACGTATCCCACCGGCAGTTCGCCGGCATAGGCGTCGGGCTGGCCGACGACGGCGGCGAAGCCGACCGCGGGATGCCGGAACATGATCTCCTCGACCGGCGCGGGATCGATGTTATGGCCGCCACGGATCACGAGATCCTTGGCGCGACCGGTGATCCAGAGATAGCCGTCGGCGTCGAGCCGGCCGAGATCGCCGGAATTGACCCAGACCTCGTCGACGAAGGCGCCCTTGTTGTGCTCGTCGTTGAGATAGCCGCCGAATACGCCGGGCCCTGCCATGATGACGACGCCGATCTCATCAGGCGCGCAGTCGCGGATCAGGCGGCCATCGGCATCGAGTTGCACGATGCGCACGCGCGCATAAGGCATGGGAAGGCCGACCGACCCGAGCCGGATCGGCCGTGATGGATAGGCCAGCGTGTGCACGCTCGAGGTCTCGGTCATGCCGTAGACCTCGACCACGGGCAGCTTCAGCTTGTCCTGGATCGCCGAGCCGACCGCGACGGGGATCGCCGAGCCGCCGCCGGCGGCATATTTGAGGCTGGAGATGTCGGCATGATCAGGCGGCACCGCGAGCGTTGCGGCGAGCACCGTCGGCACGCTCGACAGCGCTTCCGGCTTGAAGCGCTCGACCAGGCGCCAGATGTTCTTCACCGCACTCGGATTGCGCCAGCCGCTCGGCGACAGCACGACCAGCGAGCCGCCGCTCGACAGCATCGTCAGCACCTGTGTCAGCGATCCCCCGACGTGAAACAGCGGCATGCCGAACAGCAAATTGGCGCCGGGCTTCGCTCTCAGCAGCAGGTTGAGCGCCCATGCCTGATAGACTTGGTTGGTATGCGTGTGCCGCACCAGCTTGGGCGTGCCGGTGGTGCCGCCGGTGTGGAAATAGGCCGCGATGTCGGCACCCGAAATCTTGCGCCCGCTGACAAGCCGATCCGACGGCTGTTGCTTGATCAGGTCGCTGAAAGCAAAGATGCCATTCGCCGGATCGCCGCCGCCGAACACTTGCACGATCGCCTTGAGGTGCTTGAGTTGCGGGCGGATCTGCTCGACCTTCTGCCAGATGTCGGTGCCCGGCATCGGCCCGAGCGCCACCAGGATTTTGGTGTTCGCAGCTTCCAGGATCTCCGCAATCTGGTGCGGCTCCAAGAGCGGATTGACGGGATTGGCGATGCCGGCGGCCTCCGCGCCGAACAGCGTCACGAAGGCATCCGGCACCAGCGGCAGCATGAAGCTGATGACGTCGTCTTTCTCCGCGCCGAGCGCGTGAAACATGTTGGCAGCCTGCGTGACGCGCGCAATGAAATCGCGATAGGTGACCACTAGCGGCGTGTCGGCGGGATCAGCGTTTTGCAGAAACTGGATCGCCGCACCGTCGGGATTGCGCGCCGCGCCCAATTTGATGGCGTCAAACGTGCTCTCGGCAGCGATGCGGTCCGCATAGGGGACCCGCTCGAACGCCCGGACCTCCTCGTCGGTCAAAAGATCCGGATAGTCATTGCCAATGAGCCGATCGAGCGCGTGGATGCCCGCCATGGAATTCCGTCCTCCCTCAGATACATGTCCCCGCCCCCTGTCTTTTGACATTTTGGGTCGGCGCGGCCCCGACCGATGGCCGGCCCGGCGCGGACAGAATGATGGATGATTTGGCGTTCGTCCATCGCCAACGGCTCCGGCGATCGAACGCAACCTGAGCGGCGTTTGAACCTCCGCGGCCGATCCGGGGACCAAGAACTGGCGCTGAATTCGCTCGCCAGCGCCCTGCCGCAAGACTTGAGGTCATCATGTGACGACGCCCCTGCGGAACCGCGTCACACGGCTGATCGCCGCATTCGCCATCGCATCGACGATCGCGCTGCCCCGCGCGGCGCTCGCCGCGGACGGCCAGTTCGACAAGATGCGCGCCAAGATCGCGGCATTCATCACCGACAAGATGGAGAAGCTGGGCGGATCGCGCATCATCTACAAGGTGGACCCTGACGCCTTGCGGGAGGCGGTCACCACGGATCTGCGCGACGACGTCTACAAGACCCTGCGCGAGGGTCGGATCGCCTTCTCCGGCCTTGCGATTCGTGACGGCGGCGTCGATGTCAAGATCGCGGACGCCAAGGGCCGCGAACTGCTCACGCGCAAGCTCGCCTCGGCGGCAGAGGGATTGCCCACGCACGCGCTCGCCGTGACCGACGCCGGAGACGGGCTGACCAGGCTTGCGCCGACCGATGCCGCATCCGCCGCACGGCTGCGCGATCTCGTCGAGGATTCCATCGCCATGATCGAGCAGCGCCTCAAGGACGCCGGCGTCACACTTGCCAGCGTCCAGCCTGAGGGAACCGACCGCATCCGCATCTTCCTGCCGGGTACGATGGAGCCCGAGCGCATCACCGCGATCTTCGCCAGGAAGGTCAAGGTCAGCTTCCGCCTGATCGATGTCACAATGTCGGCGGAGCAGGCGCAATCCGGCACGCCTCCGGCGGGCACGGAAGTCATGTTCGGCTTCAAGGACAAGCGTCCCTATCTCGTCAAGGCCAGCGCGCTCGACGGTGACGACATCAGCTACGCGGGACCGGGATTCACGAGCGACACGAAGGAGCCGATCGCCTCGTTCCGCTTCAACGGCCGCGGTACGCGGCGCTTCGCTCACATCACCGCAGAGAATGTTGGAATGCCCTTCGCCATCGCGCTCGACGACAACGTGATCTCCGCCCCCGTGATCCGCGAGCCCATCACCGGCGGCTCAGGCCAGATTTCCGGCAACTTCACTCTGGAAGAGGCGAACAGCGTCGCCATGCTGCTGCGCGCCGGCTCGCTGCCCGGACGTCTTGGCCTCGTCGAGCAGCAGGTCATCCAACCCGCCGCCAAGCCATAAGGCGAAGATCGTCAGACGCGCCCCACCCGGGGCATCCGGCCGTTCCGCGACGCCGAAGCCCGCCCCGAATCACGGCCGCGTTGCGGCCGGACGCACAACCAACGGGCAATTGCCGAAACGCCCGATCAGGCTAAAATTTGCCTCTTGCGGCGTGACGGCCAAAGGCTTCATTTCAGGCGGCCGTCATTCGATTTCGGCTATACGTGTCGAGCATACCGACCAGGACTGAAAGCCTTACGCGGGGTTAGTACCATGCCGTCCGGCAGCGCAGACATTTCCTCGATCCTCGACCGCATTCTTGAGGCGGCGACGGATAATCTCAGAATCGCGAAAATCCTGGTGCAGATGGGCCTCGATCCCAACGACGTCACCTACGACGCGATCTTTAACCGGCTGCTGGAGATCTTCGTCCACAACATCACGTTCGCCAATCTGTTCGCCGTGGTCGGGGCCGGCTTCTTCGTCGCCACCCTCTTGATGCGAACGATGGTGCCGCTGCGCGTCGCCAACATGATCGGCTGCGTATTCTTCGCCGTCTTCGGCGCGCTCTCCGCCAACGTCGCGACGTTCCTGCTCTATCTGCTGATGCTTCCGATCAACGCCCTTCGGCTGCGGCAGATGCTCAAGCTGGTCAAGAAGGCGCGCCATGCCGCCGAAGGCGACATGTCGATCGAATGGCTCAAGCCATTCATGACCGAGCGCAAATATCGAAGCGGCGATACGCTGTTCAAACTGGGCGATCCCGCCAAGGAGATGCTCCTCACGGTCACCGGCAAGTTCCTAGTCAAGGAGATCAATGTCGAGATCGGGCCCGGAGCTCTCATGGGCGAGCTCGGCTTCCTGACGCCCGACAACCGGCGAACCGGAACCATCGAATGCGTCGAGGACGGTCAGGTGCTGACGATCACCTATGACCGGCTGCTCGAGATCTACTTCCAGGACCCGCAGTTCGGCTATTACTTCCTGGTCCTGACCAGCCAGCGCCTGCTGCAGAACATCGATCGTTTGCAGAAGCAGCTCGCCACGGAGCGGGCGGCCACGACGAACAGGATCGCGTGATCGCCGCTGCTCAGCCTAGCAGCAGCGCCATGCCGGGATCGCCCTTCTCCATCGCGCGCCGGTAGGCCGGGCGGGCACTGACGCGGCCGAGATATTTGACCACGTTCGGGCAGCGTTGGACATCATAGGGCTGGAAGTAGCGCATCGTCGTCAGCGAAAAGCCCATCATGATGTCGGCGGTAGTGAAGGCGTTGCCCGCCAGATATTCGGCGTCGCGAAGGCGCGCGTCGAGGAGATCGTAGGAGCGATCGAGCCGTCCCTTCATGGCAAGCAGGGTCGGGGTGTCCTGTGCAAGATCGAGCCGGTTCAGAATCATCATCCGCCCCATGCCGGGTTGCAAGGTGCCATTGGCGAAGTGAAGCCAGTACAGGAACTGCGGGAAGGCGGGATCATTGGGGCCGAGCACCAGACGGCCGTTGCCGTACTTTGCGACGATGTAGTCGACGATGGCGCCGGACTCCGCGAGCACGAGATCGCCGTCAGTCACGACCGGCGCGGCCCCGCTCGGGTGCAGCGCCTTGTACTCCGGCGGCGCCAGCATGGTGACGGGATCGCGGGCATAGCGCTTCAGCTCGTAGTGAAGCCCCAGTTCCTCGCACAGCCAGACGATGCGCTCGGACTGAGACTTGCCGAGGTGATGGACGGTGAGCATGAGGCCTCCTGCAGCGGTAAGTTGGGCACGTCGTGACGACGCATATAGCAGCCATTGCCAGGGGTGGGATCTCGGTCTTGTGCCCAGGACGCAGCGCAGCGCCCTCGGCGACGGTGCGCTGCAGAGAAGGGCCCATCCAGCCGGGTTTTTCCTGTCCGCAGCGCGTCCAGCCTCCCCCAAACGGCCCCGCCGCAAAATCGCCCTAAAAACCGAATGGTAACCATGGCGGGCTAGGGTAATGACGTGACCAATTCTCCGACGATCCTGGTGTTCGATTCCGGCCTTGGCGGGCTTACGGTCCTCCGCGAGGTTGTCGCCGCGCGTCCGGACGCCCATTTTGCCTACGTCGCCGACGACGCCTTCTTCCCCTACGGCCACCACAGCGAGGACGAGATCATCGCCCGCGTCGTGCCGCTGATGGGTGAACTGATCGGCACGCATGACCCTGATATCGTCGTCATCGCCTGCAACACGGCGTCCACCCTGGTCCTGTCCCACTTGCGCGCCGCTTATTCGGTGCCCTTCGTCGGCACGGTGCCGGCGATCAAGCCGGCCTGCGCGCAATCGAGGACCCGTCGCGTCTCGGTGCTCGGCACCAAGGGCACGGTGAAGCGCGAATACACCAAGGCCCTGATCCGCGATTTCGCGCAGGGCTGCGAGGTGACGCTGGTCGGGTCGCCCGAGCTTGCCTCGCTGGCTGAAGCTGAGCTCAGCGGCACTTCCGTCAGCGACGGCGACATCCTGGCCGAACTCGCCCCCTGCTTCGTCGGCGAAGACGCGACCTCGCGCACCGACACCGTCGTGCTCGCCTGCACACATTATCCGCTGCTGCTCGACCGGCTGAAGCGGCTGGCGCCCTGGCCGGTCGACTGGATCGATCCCGCGCCGGCGATCGCCCGCCGCGTCTCGGATCTGCTCGGCCCGCGCATCGGCGGCATCGCACAGGCCGGTGCCGAGATGATCTTCACCTCGAACCGCGTGCACGGCCTTTCGGCCACGCTGACGCCGTTCTTCGGCGGCCGCGCGCTGGCCTGACTTTGCGCATCGGCGCCGCGCTGCTAGGTTTTGCCGTCGTCACCTCACCGCAGGCCTTTCCATGTCGGTCCAGATCCCGCCGCTCAACCGCCTCCGCCAATTGTGGCGCGATGGCCGCCCCGCTTTCGGCGCGATAGCGACCATCCCGAGCGTGCAGATGGTGCAGATCATGGCGCGCTCGCTCGACTGGATCATCGTCGATCTCGAGCATGGCCCCATCGGGCTGACCGAAGCACACGCAATGATCGCGGCAACGACCGGCACGCCGTGCACGCCCCTGGTTCGGATCGCGGCGAATGAGCCGTGGCTTGCGAAAGCCCCGATGGACATCGGCGCCTTCGGCATCAACTTTCCGATGATCACGAACCGCAGTGATGCCGAGAAGGCGGTCCGCAGCGTGCGCTACCCGCCGCGCGGCGACCGGCTCTGGGGCCCGTTCCACGCCCCGTTCCGCTGGGGCCAGTCGATGCCGGACTACATGGCAAGCGCCGACGACGAGATGATCTGCATGATCACCATCGAGCATGTCGATGCCGTCAACCGCATCGACGAGATCATGGCAACGCCGGGCATCGACGTCGCGGTGATCGGCCCTGGCGATCTCGCCACCTCCATCAACAAGCGCGGACAGATGGACGATCCGGAGCTGCTGGAGCTGGTCGCGCGCGCCGAGGCCGGCATCCTCAGAAGCGGCGTGCCGATCGGCGGCGTGGCCCGCACCGCGGACCAGGCCAACGCCCTGGTCGACCGCGGCTACCGCGCCATCGCGCTCGGCTTCGACTGGTCGCTGCTCCAGCGCGGCATCCTGGCGGCGTTCGAGGGCATCAGGCGCTGAGCAGGCTGATTGCCACCTTGCCGGGAACTGCGGCCCTGCTAGGGTCGGCCGCATCGGGAGGAAAAACCATGCTTAAGAAGACTTTGCTCGCTCTGACCTTTACCGGCCTTGCCTTCGCGGCCTTCGCCCAGCAGCCCGGCATCAAGCGCACCCCGCTCCAGAAGGTCGAATTTCCGGACGGCTACAATACCATCACCGCCATCGCGGAAGTCCCGGCGGGAGGCTCGGCCGGACGCCATACCCATCCGGGAATCGAGACCGGCTACGTGCTCGAAGGCGAGCTGAACCTCCTGATCGACGGTCAGCCGGAGAAAACCCTGAAAGCCGGTGATTCCTACCAGATCCCGGCAGGCGTCGTGCACGACGCCAAGGCTCATGGCGATAAGGCCATGAAAGTGCTGGGAGTTTACGTCGTCGACAAGACCAAGCCGCTGGCTTCGCCGGCTCCCTGACTGGTCGAACCGTTCAACCCCTGGCGGGTTGGTTCGTGCTAAAGGAACGGCGAGCGGGAGCCCGCTCGCTGCACATTTTTTCATCTATGGGAACCGAAGACCGATGCGGGGGACGCCAAAGCCCATTTCGCTGCCGCGCCGCTTGATTTGCGACCTCATGCGCGCGTCGATGGACGTGCCGTTCGTTTCGCTTTCCCGTTCACTCAATATCCGCCCCTTGCTCGAGGCACGCGCCGCAGCTGCCGCGCCAGCGGGCTGGGCTGCGACCTTCGTCAAGGCGTTCGCCCTGGTCGCCAGGGACGAGCCGATCCTGCGCACTGTCTACGCCAAATGGCCGTGGCCGACGTTCTACGAATTGCCGAACAGCGTGGCGTCGGTGGCGATCGCCCGGGTCGAGGATGGCGAGGAATGCGTGATGCCGCAGCGAATCGCGGCCCCCGAGGCCATGGCGCTGGCGGCGGTCGATGCCGAGATCCGGCGCGGCAAGACGGCGCCGATCGACGACGTCCCGATGTTCCGGAAGATCATGCGGGCAACCCGGCTGCCGCTACCGCTGCGGCGCCTGTCCTGGGCGATCGGCCTCAATTTCGGCCGCCAGCGCGGCAACTGGTTCGGCAGCTTTGCGGTGAGCTCGGTGGCCGCCTATGGCGGCGGCGAGCTCCACCCGATCACACCGGGCCCCTTCATCGTCAGCTACGGCCTGGTTGAGCCCGACCAGACCATTCATGTCGTGATCCGCTGGGACCACCGGGTTACCGATGCGGCCCCGATCGCCCGGGTCCTGACCCGGCTGGAACAAGTCCTGAACACTGAAATCGCTGCCGAATTGCGGGCGGCCGGCGCGAAGCCGATAAGAGTTGGTCGGGACATGATTCCGGGCCCATTCGCATTGACAGAACGGCCCAAACTCCCCTAAAAGCCGCCTGCTCGCGGGCCGATTTCGGCCCGCGAAGCGTTTCGCGACCCGTGGTCCTCTCCCTTGAAGCTTTGGGGATCGGACCTGTCAGTGCCGGGCTAGCCCGTCACACAGGAGGGCGCGTTTCCTCAAACCATGTACCTGAAGAGGACGCGATGACTAAGCGCAGTGAGGCGAAGTACAAACTCGATCGCCGTATGGGCCAGAACATCTGGGGCCGCCCGAAGAGCCCCGTGAATCGCCGCGAATACGGCCCCGGCCAGCATGGCCAGCGCCGCAAGGGCAAGCTCTCGGACTTCGGCGTGCAGCTGCGCGCCAAGCAGAAGCTGAAGGGCTACTACGCCAACATCTCCGAGCGGCAGTTCCACGGCATCTATGTCGAGGCGAGCCGCCTCAAGGGTGACACCGGCGAGAACCTGATCGGCCTGCTGGAGCGTCGTCTCGACGCGGTCGTGTACCGCGCCAAGTTCGTCTCGACGATCTTCGCCGCGCGTCAGTTCATCAACCACGGCCACATCAAGGTGAACGGCCGCAAGGTCAACATCTCGAGCTATCAGCTCAAGGTCGGCGACGTGATCGAGGTCAAGGAAGCCTCCAAGCAGCTCGCCCATGTGCTCGAAGCCAGCCAGCTCCCCGAGCGCGACACTCCCGACTATCTCGAAGTCGACCACGGCAAGATGACCGCGAAGTACGTGCGCATCCCCGGCCTCTCCGACGTGCCGTTCCCGGTGCAGATGGAGCCGCATCTGGTCGTCGAATTCTATTCGCGCTAAGATCTGAATATCGAAGGCCCCGGTTCGCCGGGGCCTTTTTGCTTAAGAGCCACACTTCAGTGGCCGTCATGCCTGCAGGAGGCGTCGCATGCTCTACACCCCTCCCCCCATCGATCCCAAGGCGCCGCCGGTGCGCATCAATCTGCTCTCGGACACGCAGACGAAGCCGACGGCCGCGATGCGCGACGCCATGGCGCGGGCAGAGGTCGGCGACGAGCAGGTCGGTGACGATCCGACCGTGAATGCGCTGTGCGAGCGCGTCGCCGCGCTGATGGGCAAGGAAGCCGCGGTCTATATGCCCTCGGGCACGATGTGCAACGTGACCGCGACCCTGGTGCATTGCCGTCCCGGCGACGAGATTTTGGCGCACGAGACCGCGCACATCATCGCCCGCGAAGGCGGCGCGCATGCCGCGATCGGCGGCTTCCAGGTCACCCAGTTGAAGGGCCCCGACGGCCAGTTCACGCCGGAGACGTTCCGGAAAGCCCTGCATCCCCGCACGCGCTACCAGCCGCCGCAGACCGTCGTCAGCGTCGAGCAGACCGCCAATATCGGCGGCGGCACGATCTGGAAGAAGGCCGTGCTCGACGAGATCGTCGCGATCGCCAAGCAGCACGGGCTCGTCACCCACATGGACGGCGCGCGCCTGCTCAACGCCACCGTCGCCAGCGGCATCTCTCCGCGCGACATGACCGCCGGCTGGGACTCGGCCTGGATCGACTTCTCCAAAGGCCTGGGCGCGCCGATCGGCGGGGTGCTCGCGGGCTCGCGCGCCTTCATCGATGCGGTCTGGCAGTGGAAGCAGCGCCTCGGCGGATCGATGCGGCAGGCCGGCAGCGGCGCCGCCGCCTGCATCTACGCGCTCGACCATCACGTCGACCGCCTCGCCGACGACCACGCCAATGCGCGCGCGCTCGCCCGCGGGCTGTCGCAGATCCCCGGCGTCGAGGTGCAGGAGCCCGAGACCAATCTCGTGTTTTTCAAGCCCGACGGCGCCGGCGTTGCCGGCGACAAGATGGTTGCAGCGCTGCGCCAGCGCGGCGTGACGCTTGCGATGATGGACGGCCGCATCCGCGCCTGCACCCATCTCGACGTCAATGCGGCTCAGATCGAGGAGACGATCGGGTACGTCAGAGAGATCGTGCGCGGGGCGTGATCACCGCCCCATCGCCTGATAGATCAGCGTCTTCAACGCCAGCTGGATCCGGCCGCGTTGCGACGGGGTCTGCACCATGAAGATTCCGAACAGATCGTCTTCGGGATCGATGAAGAAGAAGGTGCCGCCGACGCCGTCCCAGCGATATTCGCCAAGCGGCCATGACGTCCCCGGCGGCACCGAGGTGCGCACCGCAAAGCCGAGGCCGAAGCCGGAGCTGCCGCCCGGATAATAGTTCTGATCGCGCGCGATCTTCGTTTCCGGCCCGATGTGATCCGACGCCATCAGCACGATGGTCTCGGGCTTGAGATAGCGCCGGCCTTCATAGCTGCCGCCATTCAGCAGCATCTGCGCGAAGCGGGCGTAGTCGCCGACTGTGCCGACCATCCCCCCGCCGCCCGATTCCCACTTCACCGGCCGCCTGATATCGCGAACCTGCGTCGTCGGATTGATGTTGCGATCCTCCGGCATCGGCTCGGCAATGCGCGGAAATTTAGCGGGATCGGCGACGAAGAACGCCGTCTCGGTCATGCCGAGCGGATCGAGCAGCCGTTCCCTCTCGAACTGGAGCAGCGTCTTTCCTGAGATCACCTCGACGACGCGGCCGAGCACGTCGGTGGAGAAGCCGTAGTCCCACACCGTGCCCGGCTGCTCGACCAGCGGCAGCGTGGCGATTTTCGCGGCGAAGTCGGCATTGCTGAGATTACTGTTGAAGAGATTGGCTTCGGCATAGAGCTCGCGCACTGCGCCGCCGTCATGATAGCCGTAAGGCAGCCCCGAGGTGTGGCGCAAGAGGTCCTTGATCGTGACGGGACGCTCCAGCGGCTCCAGCGCCAGAGCGACCTTGCTATCCTCGGCCTTCTTCTCCACGCCGACCTTCATGCCGGCGAAAGCAGGAATGTATTTCGAGACCGGATCGTCGAGCGCGAGCTTGCCCTCCTCGACCAGCATCATCGCCATGACTGATGTGATCGGCTTCGACATCGAATAGAGACGGAAGATCGTGTCCGCGCTCATCGAACTCTCGGTCGCGACATCGCGAACGCCGAAATTCTCGTAATAGACCGGCTTCCCATGCTGCTGGAGCAGCAGAATGGCGCCGGGAATCTTGCCGGTGGCGATCTCGTTCCGGATGTAGTCGGAAACCTTTGCCAGGCCCTCGGGCGAGAGGTTGCGCGCGGCGCGCTCGGAGCTCGCCTGCGCACTCACGACACCGAACAGAAAGGCGAGCGCCGCGATCAGCGCGCGGCGCCCGAACATGTCACTTCTCCATGGCTTCATAGACCAGCTGCTTCAATGTCCGCTGCACGCGCTGGCGCTCGGTCGGGGTCTGCTCCAGCAGCACGAAAAACATGTCCTGCTTGGGATCGATCACGAAATAGCAGCCGGAGGCGCCGTCCCATTTCAACTCGCCGAGATTGCCGGGCGGCGGCGGCTTGGCGTTGCCGGGATCGGTGCGCACCGCGAGCCCGAGGCCGAAGCCGAAACCGTCGCCGGGGAAATAGAAATAGTCGCGGTCGACGCCTGATTTGGGGCCGAGCTGATCGGTCGTCATCAGCTTGAACGTCTCGGGCTTGAGAATGGTCTTGCCGTCGAGGCTGCCGCCGTTGAGCAGCATCTGCGCGAAGCGCTCATAATCGGCCATGGTCGTCACCATGCCACCGCTGGCGAACTGCATCTTCTTGACCACGGTCGGATCGTTGATCCGGCCAACGCGGAAGTCGCTGTCGTTCGGCACCGGCTGCGCCAGAAGCTTCTGCTTCTCGGGAGCGGTGACGAAGAAGCCGGTGTCGACCATGCCGAGCGGATCGAGCAGCTTCTCCCGCATGATGTCGATCAGCGGCTTGCCGGCCGCGATCTCCATCACGCGTGCCAGCACGTCGGTGGAATGGCCGTATTGCCAGAGCGCGCCCGGCTGGTTGTGCAGTGGCAGCTTGGCAATACGCTCGGCGAACTCGGCGAGGTCGAAATCGCCCGCGTAGATGTTGGCATCGCGATAGGCCTTGCGGACCAGGCTGTCGCCATAGAAGCCGTAGGTGATGCCGGAGGTGTGCGTCATCAAATCGTGCACCGTCATCGACCGGTTCGGCGGCACCAGCTCGAGCGACTTGGTGCCGTCCTCCGCCTTCTTCTCGACGCCGACCTTCACGTTGGCGAAGGACGGAATGTACTTCGAGACGGGATCATCCAACTTGATCTTGCCGTCCTCGACCAATTGCATCGCGACCACCGAAGTGATTGCCTTGGACATCGAGAACAGGCGGAAGATGGTCTTGTCCGTGATCGGCGCCTTGCTGACCACGTCCTGCACGCCGAAGGCTTCGTGATAGACCGGCTTGCCATGCTGCCGGATCAGCACGGTCGCGCCGGCGATCTTGCCGGTCGCAACCTCGTTCTTGAAGAATTCGCTGATCTTGCCGAGCTTGTCCTGATTGAAATGCGCACCGGCCGGAATCTCGTAGGTGCCCTCCGCTCGCGCCAGCGACATCGCACCGAGCGACACCAGCGCGCCGCAGACCAGCGCACGCAGTCCAGACTGTGAAATCATATCCCCTCCCCGGAACATGGTCCGGCGGAGTGTACCGACCGCGTCATCAGGCACAAGGGCCGGCGTGTCGCGCAAGTGCCTCGGCATGGAGCTTGGCGCTCGGCTCGGCGAAGCAGCAGAACACCACGCGGGCCACGGACGGCGCCACGGCGAGCCCTTCGATTGTGGTACGAACGGCGATATCGGCCGCCCGGCCGGCGGGGAAGCGGAAAATGCCGGTCGAAATCGCGGGGAATGCCACCGAGGTCAGCTTGTGCTTCCCGCACAGCTCCATCGAGCGGCGATAACAGGACGCGAGCAGATCGTCCTCTCCGAGCGTGCCGCCATTCCAGACCGGTCCGACGGTGTGGATCACATGGGCAGCCTTGAGCCGGTAGCCTTTGGTGATCTTGGCATCACCCGTCTTGCAGCCGTGGAGCATGCGGCATTCGGCGACCAGATCGGGCCCTGCGGCCCGATGGATCGCACCATCCACGCCGCCCCCACCAAGGAGCGACGTGTTGGCCGCGTTGACGATGGCGTCAACGCTCAGTGTGGTGATGTCTGCGACAATGACCTCGAGCTCGGCGCCGCCGATCCGGCGCGTCAGCTGGGTCACCTATCAGGCCGCGACGACGACGCCCTTTTCGGTGAAAAGCTGCTGCAATTCACCGGCCTGGAACATCTCGCGGACGATGTCGCAGCCGCCGACGAACTCGCCCTTCACATAGAGCTGCGGGATGGTCGGCCAGTTGGAGAAGGTCTTGATGCCGTTGCGCAGTTCGGCGGATTCGAGAACGTTGAGGCCCTTATAGCCGACGCCGATATGGTCGAGGATCTGGACGACCTGGCCGGAGAAACCGCACTGCGGAAATTGCGGCGTGCCCTTCATGAACAGAACCACGTCGTTCGACTTCACTTCGTTGGCGATGAATTCCTCGATGCTCATTTCCGTGTCCTTCTGGGGCGGAGCCCTCACCAATCAATTCGGGCTGGCTCCGCCGATCTAACCCGATACCTGCCTATATATGTAGCCCAAACCGTTGTGCATCCAAAGTAAAATGGCGGCGACACGCCCCGCTGGCCGGTTTGCCCCCCAACCGGATCCATAGGCTGATGACATCAATATCATCGCCGGGGAGGACTTTCATACCGTAACGGAGCCCCTATCTAGGACGAACCCAGGTTTTGGAACCGGGCAACGCCAACAACGTTCTCTTGTCCTGTCTGGAGAAAAACGTGACGAAACAAGCCTCCGCTACGGCCGCCACCTCGCTTTCGTCACTGTCCTCCGCCGGTAACCTCGCCCAGCGGCTGGAAGATGCTTTTCTCGCCGTCCGCAACGAGACCGAACGCCGGGCTGCGCCGCTGTCGCCGGAGGACCAGCAGATCCAGTCCATGCCCGATGCGAGCCCGACGAAATGGCACCGGGCCCATACCACCTGGTTCTGGGAGCAATTTTTGCTCGGCGAGCACGCGGCCGGCTACCGGCCGTTCCACCCCGATTTCGCATTCCTGTTCAATTCCTATTACGTCAGCGCCGGCCCGCGTCACGCGCGCAATCATCGCGGTGATATCACCCGTCCCAGCGCAAACGAGGTCGGCGTCTATCGCAACTATGTCGATGCGGCCGTCGTCAAATTCTTCCGCGAGGCCGGGGAAGACAAGCTTCGCGCGATCGCAGCGCTGGTCGAGGTCGGGCTCAACCACGAGCAGCAACACCAGGAATTAATATTCACCGACATCCTGCACGCCTTCGCGCAGAACCCGGTCTATCCGGCCTACGACCCGGACTGGCGCTTTCCGGCCGCGACGCGCGCCGGCGATGACTGGCTGACGCTGAACGAGGGCATCCACACCGTCGGCCATGTCGACGACAGCTTTCATTTCGACAATGAGAAGCCGGCGCATCGCGCCCTGGTCGGCCCGGTCCGGGTCGCGCGCAATCTCGTCACCAATGCCGAGTGGCTGGCCTTCATGCGGGACGGCGGATACCGGACCGCAACGCTGTGGCTGATGGACGGCTTTGCCGCGGCCAGCCAGGAAGACTGGCAGGCCCCGGGTCACTGGCGCGAGATCGATGGCCAGTGGCACGTGATGACGCTGGCCGGTGTGAAGCCGGTCGATCCCACGGCGTCGGTCTGTCATATCAGCTACTACGAGGCCGACGCCTTCGCGCGCTGGGCCGGCAAGCATCTGCCGACCGAGATGGAGTGGGAGGTCGCGGCCCGCGCCGGCCAGCTCAACGATGCCTTCGGCATCGTCTGGCAGTGGACCCGCAGCTCGTACGCACCCTATCCCGGCTACCGCGCCGTCGAAGGCGCGCTCGGCGAGTACAACGGCAAGTTCATGGTCAACCAGCTGGTGCTGCGGGGCTCTTCGCTTGCAACTCCGGAAGGCCACAGCCGTATCACCTATCGCAACTTCTTTTATCCGCACCACCGCTGGCAGTTCACGGGACTGCGGCTCGCCGATTACGACTAGTTCTCATCCGACGACAAATGCGCGCCGGACAGCGCGTTCAGGAGAGTATCATGAATGTGCACGCCAGCGCTTTGGCCGAAGCCCATCTTCCCGACGAGCAGACCACCGCCTTCGCCCGCGAGGCGATCAAGGACCTCTCGCAGCAGCCCAAAACACTGTCGCCGAAATATTTCTACGACGCGACCGGATCGGAGCTGTTCGAGGCAATCACGCGCCTGCCGGAATACTATCCGACGCGGACCGAGCTCTCGATCCTGAAGGACCGTGGCAGCGAGATCGCAAAGATCATTCCCGAGCATGCCGCGCTGGTCGAGTTCGGCGCCGGCGCGACGACGAAGGTCCGCCTGCTGCTCAACCATTGCAGGTTTGCGGCCTATGTCCCCGTCGACATCTCCGGTGACTTCCTCAAGGCGCAGGCGAACGGCCTGAAGCGCGATTTCCCCTCGCTCGGCATCTATCCGGTGGCTGCCGACTTCACCACGCCGTTCGAGTTGCCGAGGGCGGTCGCGTCGATGCCCAAGGTCGGCTTCTTCCCCGGCTCGACCATCGGCAATTTCGAGCCGCATGAAGCCCAGGCTTTCCTGAAGAGCGCACGCCAGATCCTGGGTCGGAGCGCGCAGATGATCATCGGCGCCGACCTCGAAAAGGATGAGCGGGTGCTGCACGATGCCTATAACGATGCCGCCGGCATCACCGCGCGCTTCAACCTCAATGTTCTGGTGCGGATCAACCGCGAGCTTGGCGGCAATTTCGACCTCTCCGCCTTCACCCACCGCGCGATCTACAATCGCGAGCGGCACCGCATCGAGATGCACCTGATCAGCAGGAAGAGCCAGACCGTGCGCCTGCTCGGCACCAGCTTCTCGTTTCGCCCCGGCGAGAGCATCCACACCGAGAACAGCTACAAATACAGCATCGAGCGTTTTGCTGAGCTGGCACAGGGCGCCGGCTGGCGGGTGCGCGAGAGCTGGACGGATGCGGCGAAGATGTTCTCGGTGCATGCGCTGGAGGTGGCGGAGTAAACGCTCCGGCGGTTATCCGCGAGAGCGATTTCCCCGCAGCGCATCCTTCGAGACGCCTCGCTTAGGCGGGCTCCTCAGGATGAGGACGGAGTGCGTGGCAGGCAGTTTCAACGAGCGCCGACGCCAAATAGCCTCATCCTGAGGAGACCGCGCAGCGGTCGTCTCGAAGGACGAGGCGGTTGCTCAGGCCGCTCGCAGTTCAATGTTCCTTGGCGTCTTCTCTGTCCGCCCCCAGCGACACCGATTCCCACACCGCGACGACGATCATGATCACCGTCGACGCGATCGACAGCCAGAGCGGCGGGAGGTCGGCTGCGAACCACCACAGCACCAGCAGCAGCATGATGCCGATGCCGTGCGAGAGCTGGAGGAAGCCGCGGATCGCGTGCTTGAACAGGATGGTGCCGATCAGAAACACCAGCGGCCCGCCGATCGTGCTCAGAACCGTCCTCATATCGGAATGGCCGGTCGGGTGCTTCAGCACCAGCTCGTCCGAGACCGCGGTCAGGATGATGCCGGCGATGATCGGCGTGTGCAGATAGGTATAGGCGAGCCGCGCCAGGCGGCCGGATTCGGCGGACTTCGAGATCCGCTCCGAGCCGGCCTCGGCGCCCTTGTGGAAATAGACCCACCACATTGCGATGGCGCCGACCAATGCGGAGACGAAGGCCATGATATTGTCCGCGGTCCACTCCAGTTCGGCAAAGGTCGCCCCGTTGACGACGACGGCTTCGCCGAGCGCGATGATGACGAAGAGAGAGCAACGCTCGGCCATGTGGCCGCCCTCGACGGCCCAGGCTTCGACCGACGAGAAGCCGAGTTTGGGAACCCAGAAGCGCGCCGCCGGCGAGACGTATTCCCACGTGACCGCCGCAATCCACAGCCATAGCCGCGTCTCGCCTTCGGACAGGCCGCCCGCGATCCACAGCACCGCGGAGATCGAGAGCCAGCTCAGAATGCGGATCGCGTTGTGGCGGACCGCGGTCCGATGCCGCGGCGTTGCGAACAGCCAGAAGGCGGTGCGCCCGAGCTGCATCGCCGCGTAGGCGATCGCAAACCACAGGCCCCGCCCCTCGAAAGCGGTCGGAATCGTCGTCGACAGCACCAGCCCGCCCAGCATCATCAGGAAGAGCATGACGCGGACCGGGGTCAGCTCCGGATTGAGCCAATTGGTGACCCAGGCGGTGTAGACCCACACCCACCACACCGCGAGAAACAGCACCGTGACGTGCACCGCGCCGAGCGGCGTGAAATGGTGCAGCAGCGTATGCGACACCTGCGTGACGGCGAAGACGAAGACGAGGTCGAAGAACAGCTCGACATTGGTGACGCGGCTGTGCTGGTTCGGCACGATGACGCGAAACATCGCGCCGCGAGAATTGTCCGCAGCCATCGTCGTCTCCCGTCGCGCGATCAGGTCAGGCGCCCGGCACGCCGGTTTGCAGCGCCAGCGCGTGCAGCACGCCGCCCATCTGGCCGCGCAGGGACTGATAGACGATCTGGTGCTGCTGGACGCGGGATTTGCCGCGGAAGGATTCCGAGATCACGGTCGCGGCATAGTGATCGCCGTCGCCGGCGAGGTCACGGATGGTCACCTCGGCATCGGGGATCGCCGCCTTGATCATCGCCTCGATATCGTGGGCGTCCATGGGCATTCGGGTCTCGCTCCTTCTGGTCTCGAATCGCTGCCGGGGTCCCCTCGCCGGCAGCGCCAAACTTAGCGTGAACGGTCTTCTGCGTCACGCTTTCCGGCACTATATCCATGATCCCATCAGGATAAAGGCACGACAAAGTGCCGCGCGCGGCAGATTGATCGAAAAGGCGTGAAATCATGAAGCTTCCAGGGCCCGACCATCCCATCACCATCACCCAAAATCCCCGCCGCGTCCGTGTGACCGCCGGCGACATCGTGATCGCCGAGACCGGCAAGGCGCTGACGCTAAAGGAGGCCAAATATCCGGCGGTGCAATATGTGCCGCGGGAGGACACCAACATGGCCTTGCTGGCGCGTACCGACCGCGTCACCCACTGCCCCTACAAGGGGGATGCGAGCTATTACAGCGTAAAGGCCAACGGCAAGGTGCTCGATAATGCGATCTGGACCTACGAGACGCCCTTTCCCGCGATGAGCGAGATTTCCGGCCATCTCGCCTTCTATCCGGACAAGGTGAAGATCGAGGAAGTGGGGTAGGCGCACGCGCTGTGACGCCGGGGCGATCCTGGATCGCCTCCTTCCAGTCGACACAAGGCACGCGATGCCGCGCCGGGCCACAAGACTGATTGGGGTCTCGTTGCTGGGATTGTCCGGCATCCTTGTTGTGCTCGCTGCTGCCGGGCTGGGTTTTCGTGCCTATCGACAGCACCTTGCTGCCCAAACTCTCGCGATCCGCTCTCCTGCCGGCGTGCAGGAGGGAGAGTTCATCGAGATCGGCGGCATCAAGCAATGGATTCAAATCCGCGGTGAGGATCGGGATAACCCGGTTCTCCTGTTCGTCCACGGCGGCCCCGGCGGCTCCACCCTGCCGATCTCGTCGGGCTGGCGCCCCTGGGAAGAGCATTTCACCGTTGTCCAATGGGACCAGCGCGGCACCGGCCGCACCTTTGGCGCAGCTGGAGACGCGCTCGCCCCCACGATGACACTGGAGCGGATGACGCAAGACGGCATCGAACTGGCCGAGTACCTGCGCACGCATTTGCACAAGGACAAGATCGTCCTGGTCGGGCATTCCTGGGGCTCATTCCTGGGAATTCGAATGGCGAAGCAACGTCCGGATCTGTTCTCGGCCTATGTCGGCACAGGCCAGGTGGTCGGCAAGGCGACCTTCGAGAAGGCCTTCGAACTCACGATCGCGCGTTTGCAACGGCTTGCGGCAGCGGCCACCAACAGGGAGGCCCTGGCCGAATTGGCGCCGATCGCTTCACAACCGGTCCTCACCCCGGAAAATCGCCTGATTGCGGACAAATGGAGCAATGTGCTGGGTCTGCCGCTCGCCGACGGCTTCCAGCTCGCCGGTCCCATCCCGCCGCTCTTCATGCCGGATGTCTCGCTGCTTGATCTGTACAATTGGCGGAGGGGCGCCGCCTTCTCAGCAAAGTACCTGACGGGACGGAACGGGCCGATGTTTCAGAGCGATATGGCCTCGCTCGGGTTCGAATTTTCGATCCCGATGTTCTTCATCGAGGGCGATGCGGATGGCGTCACGCCGAGCGAACCCGCCGAGCAATATTTCAAGGAGGTCACCGCCCCGCACAAGGAGTTTGCTCGGATTCGCGGCGGCGACCATTTCATTCCGTTCGATCGTCCTGATGAATTCTTGGCCGAGCTGATGGCCCGCGTCATGCCGTTCGCAGCCCACTGAGGACTGGTGCAGCCGCCCGGCTACGCCCTGAAGATCGTGAGCCCAAGTATCAGCAACACCAGGAAGATCACGACGAAGACATAAAACAGGAAGCGGGCGATATCGGCGGAGACGGCCGAAATGCCGCTGAAGCCGAGCACGCCGGCCACGATCGAGACAAGTAGGAAGATCAACGCCCATTTCAGGATCGTCATTGCCAGCTCCGAATTGTGCCGCTCCTCGCGGCCGTCAGCCCTTCCCTTCGGCGGACGCTAACTTCGCTGTTCGGAACTGGTTCCTACGGGTGTCAGGACCCAGGTTGGGGCTCAAGTGGGGCCTCAACTACGGCGCAAACGAGCCTTGCTGAATCGGGCTCGCGGCGGCACAGTCCGGCCCGGGGCAGGCGCGCGGGGGACCATGATGACGATGGCGGATTCAGCGACGATCGGCGCGGAGGCACACGCCGCGCCGAAAACCAAAGCGCGCAATTTGTCGCTCGATCGTGCCCGCACCTTCCTGACCCTCGTGGTGCTGCTGCATCATGCAGTGATCCCCTACACGCATTTCGGTCACACCGATCCGGCCTCCTTTGCCGGTTTCGACATGATCGTGCTCGCCACCGACAGCTTCTTCATGGCGATGTTCTTCTTCCTGTCGGGCCTGTTCACCTGGCCGGGCATCGCGCGCAAGGCGCCGTCGGTCTTTTTGCGTGACCGCCTGCTGCGGCTCGGGCTGCCGTTCGCGATCGCGGCCTTCACCATCATCCCGCTCGCCTATTACGCCATCGCGCTACGGGCCGAGCCCGAGCTGACCTTCGCAGCGTTCTGGTGGAAGACGGTGACGTCGGGCCCATGGCCGAGCGGCCCGATCTGGTTCGTATGGGTGCTGCTCGCCTTCGACCTGACCGCGAGCCTGCTCTACCGGGTCTCGGCGCATCTGGTCGATCCCGGCAACCGCGTCTCGTTGCTCGGATTTCAGCAGCCGGCCGTGTTCTGGCTGATGCTCGTCGCCGTAAGCGTCATCGTCTATCTGCCTGCGCTGCTCTATTTCGGTACCAACAAATGGTTCGAGTTCGGACCGTTCTCGGTGCAGGCGAGCCGGATCCTGCTCTACTTCAGCTACTTCTTCATCGGCGCCAGCGTCGGTTCGGCGAATTTCGATCGCGGCATCCTCAGCGCCGACGGTCAGTTGCCGAAGCAGCGCTGGCTATGGGTGATCGTCACGCTGATCCCCTACTGCCTGATGTGGTGCATGATCTACATCAAGCGCGAGATCCTCGGGAATCCCGATCACCTGCCGCACTGGTACCACGTGTTCTACGGCACGTTCTTCGTGCTGTTCTCGGCCTCGATCCTGCTCGCGATCCTCGCCTTCTTCCTGCATTCGAAGGCGCCGGGGCCGACCCTGCTCGACCGCATGCAGGCGGATGCCTATGGCATCTTCCTGGTGCACTACCCGATCGCGCTGTGGATCCAGTACGCGCTGTTCGACTATGCGTGGCCTGCGATCGTGAAGGCCACGATCGGCCTCGTGCTCACGGTGATCCTGAGCTGGGGCCTGACGGCGGCATTGCGGAAGATTCCGGGGGCGTCCCACGTGTTGTGAGGCACGAGGTCCCTCCACGCGTCACTGCGAGCGCAGCGAAGCGATCCAAAGTCCCCCGGCGGAGGTAGTCTGGATTGCTTCGTCGCTTCGCTCATCGCAATGACGGAGTGCGTGGCAGCAGCTCAGGCCGCCTTCCCGCCCATATATTCCGGCAGCCAGCGCTCGAACGATTTGCGCAAGCTGTCGATCGCCACGGGCGCTTCGCCCGCGATCGCGATCGCATCGCCGCCGGTGGTGCCGATTCGCACGCAGGGCACTTCGCAGCCGCGCATCTTGGCCAGCACGCGGCCGGCTTCGGTTTCCGGCACGGTGACGAGATAGCGCGCCTGGTCCTCGCCGAACCAATAGGCCTGCGAGACCAGTGAAGTCGGCGCCGCCAGCAGCTTGGCCCCGATGCCGCCCGCCATCGCCATCTCGGCCAGTGCGATCAGGAGGCCGCCGTCGGAGAGGTCGTGCACGGCGGTCGCGGTGCCGCCATGGATCATGCCGCGCACGCAATCGCCATTGCGCTTCTCGGCGGCGAGATCGACCGGCGGCGGCGCGCCCTCCTCGCGGCCGCAGATGTCGCGCAGGTAAACGGACTGGCCGAGCCAGCCATGGGTCTCGCCGACCAGGAGGATCGCTTCGCCCTCGGCCTTGAAGGCGAGCGAGGCGGATTTGGTGAAATCGTCGAGCAGGCCGACGCCGCCGATGGACGGTGTGGGGAGGATCGCGCGGCCGTTGGTCTCGTTGTAGAGCGAGACGTTGCCGGAGACGACCGGGAAGTCGAGCGTGCGGCAGGCTTCCGAGATTCCCTTCAGGCAGCCGACGAACTGGCCCATGATCTCGGGCCTTTCAGGGTTGCCGAAGTTGAGGTTGTCGGTGATCGCGAGCGGCTTGCCGCCGACCGCGGTGATGTTGCGCCAGGCTTCCGCCACCGCCTGCTTGCCGCCTTCGAACGGGTCCGCCTCGCAATAGCGCGGCGTGACGTCAACGGTCAGCGCCAGCCCCTTCGGCCCGTCCTCGATGCGCACCACGGCGGCATCGCCGCCGGGACGCTGCATGGTATTGCCGAGAATGACGTGGTCGTACTGCTCCCAGACCCAGCGCTTGCTGCACATGTCCGGCGTGCCGATCAGCTTCTCCAGCGCGCTACCTACGCCCATCGGCGCCGGCACATCGCGCGCATGCACGACCGGCAACGCGGCGGAAGGGACATGCGGACGGTCGTAGAGCGGCGCCTCGTCGCCGAGCTCCTTGATCGGCAGGTCGGCCATGACGTCGCCGCCATGCTTGACCACGAAACGCTTGCTCGGCGTGGTGTAGCCGACCACGGCGAAGTCCAGGCCCCACTTCTTGAAGATCGCCTCGGCTTCCTTTTCCTTCTCGGGCTTGAGCACCATGAGCATGCGCTCCTGGCTTTCCGAGAGCATCATCTCGTAGGCGCTCATCCCGGTCTCGCGGGTCGGCACCGCATCGAGATCGAGATCGACGCCGAGGTCGCCCTTGGCGCCCATCTCGACCGCCGAGCAGGTCAGGCCCGCCGCGCCCATGTCCTGGATCGCGATGACGCAGCCCTTCTCCATGATCTCGAGGCAGGCTTCCAACAGCAGCTTCTCGGCGAAGGGATCGCCGACCTGCACGGTCGGGCGCTTCTCCTCGGACTTGTCGTCGAACTCGGCCGAGGCCATCGATGCGCCGTGGATGCCGTCGCGCCCCGTCTTGGAGCCGAGATAGACGATCGGCATGTTCACGCCGGACGCCGCCGCATAGAAGATCTTGTCGGCATCGGCGAGGCCCACCGCCATCGCGTTGACGAGGATGTTGCCGTCATAGCGGGTGTGGAAGCGCACCTGGCCGCCCACCGTCGGCACGCCGAAGGAATTGCCGTACCCACCGACGCCGGCGACGACGCCGGAGACCAGATGCCGTGTCCGGGCATGTTCGGGCGCGCCGAAGCTGAGCGCATTGAGGCAGGCGATGGGACGCGCGCCCATGGTGAAG
Source organism: Bradyrhizobium genomosp. III (assembly GCF_000261705.1). NCBI lineage: Bacteria > Pseudomonadati > Pseudomonadota > Alphaproteobacteria > Hyphomicrobiales > Nitrobacteraceae > Bradyrhizobium > Bradyrhizobium genomosp. III. The sequence continues at coordinate 35,030 of NZ_AJQF01000163.1, forward strand.
ACGTCGCGCAAAATGCCGCCGACTCCCGTGGTGGCGCCCTGGTAGGGCTCGATGTAGCTCGGGTGGTTGTGGCTTTCCATCTTGAAGACCACCGCCTGGCCGTCGCCGATGTCGATCACGCCGGCATTCTCGCCGGGGCCCTGGATCACCCAGGGCGCCTTGGTCGGCAGGCCCTTGAGATGGATGCGCGAGGATTTGTACGAGCAGTGCTCGTTCCACATCGCCGAGAAGATGCCGAGCTCGGTGAAGGTCGGCTCCCGCCCGATCAGCTTCAGGATGCGCTCATATTCGTCGGGCTTGAGCCCATGGGCGGCAACCAGTTCGGGGGTGATCTTGGGTTCGTTCTTCATGGATTCCAGGCTTTCGGCGGCGGTTTGGCCGTTCTTAGGAACATCCAGGGCTCGCGAAAAGCCCTTTATGGCGCATTTTCCCGCTGTCCCACGTTTTGCAGGCGGGGACGGCGGGAACAGGAATTGCACGGCGCGGACGGATCGGATTTAAGGGCTGAAGACCCGCAATTGAAGGCCCATTTCCTTGCACGAATTGACCAAAGCGCCCCCACCCCGCCGCCCTGACCTCCACGTCGCCACCGAGGGCGAATTTGTGGGCTGGCGGACCTGGATTCGCGACAGTTTTGAGTCCCATGTCGGCCCCTTCTGGCACCGGATCGAGGCGGATGGCAACGTCCGCAGCGCCTTCCGGGTCGAGAAAAAGCACCTCAACGGCTCCGGGAACGTCCACGGCGGCTGCTACATGGCCTTTGCCGACTACTCCCTGTTTGCGATCGCCACCCATGTCCTGGACAGCCGGGCGGTGACGACCAATTTTGCCTGTGAATTCCTCGACGCGGCACGCGAGGGCGAGCTGATCGAATGCACCGGCGAGGTCACCCGCGCCGGCGGCTCGCTGATCTTCCTGCGCGGCAAGATGATGTCCGGGACGCGGGTGCTGCTCACCTTTTCCGGCACGATCAAGCGGATGAAGCGGAAGGCGCTACCTCAGCCAAACGCATAGCTCGGCGCCTTCCCTTTTCGCGCCCCCTCGCCCAGACTTCCCGGCAAGCGCTGTCGCGCCGGGGAGCAGGAACAAGGTGCCGCAGAGCACATCGGAGGCGGGGCGCTCAGCGGCCTCCGTTTCATCGCCGTTGCCGGCCATGGCCGCCACCGGCGCGCGCAACTGGCGCGACTATGCGCTGCTGCTCGCGCTCGCCTGCTGCTGGAGCTCGACCTACCCGCTGGCCAAGCTGGCGCTTCCTACCGTCCCGCCCATCACCTTCATCTCGGCACGCTCGCTGATCGCGGCTGCCTTCCTGTTCGCGATCCTGTGGATGCGCGGCATCAGCGTCCCGACCGACGCGAAGGCGTGGAAGCTGTTCGCGACCCAGCAGCTGATCAACTCGACCTTTCCGTTCCTGATCATCACCTGGTCGCAGCTCTATGTGCCGGCGTCGAACACCGTGGTGCTGGCCTCGACCACGCCGATCTTCGCCTTCCTGATCACCTCGCTGATCACCCGGCATGAGCCGGCAACGCTGCTCAAGCTCGCCGGCGCGATCCTCGGCCTCGCCGGCACCATTCTCATCGTCGGCCTCGATGCACTGCGCGGCTTCGGGACCGAGATCGTGGCGGAGATCGCGATCCTGCTCGCCACCATCTCCTTTGCCTGCGCCACGATCTTCGGCCTTCGCCTCTCCGAATACGACCCGATGGTGGTGGCGGCTGGCTCGCTATTATTCGGCGGTCTCATCCTGCTGCCGCCATCGCTGATCATCGACCAGCCCTGGACGCTGCAGCCGACGCCGACCGCGATCATCGCCACCATCGTCATGGGCATCGTCTCCAGCGCGCTAGGCTTGATGCTGTTCTACGTCTGCCTCGGCCGGCTCGGTACGCTGACCACGAACGCGCAAGGGTACTTGCGCATCCCGATCGGCGTCGGCCTCTCCGTGCTGCTGCTCGGCGAGAGCGTGCCGTCGAACCTCGCGCTCGGCCTGTTGCTGGTGATGGCGGGCGTGGCGGCGATGACGGTGCCGGCAGAGAAGTTCAAGCTGCGCTAGGCCGATTGCGCGGGCTTTGAGCGCCAGCGCGGGCATAGCTCGATTGTCACACGCTGGACGAATATGAGGTAGTCGGGCGCAAGCCTGTCGTGACGCATCCCTCCCTCAGGGCCCAGCATGGAAAGTCGTTCACCGGACGCCATTGGCGATTCAAAGGCCGATCGCGCGCCCAGCCTCTGGTGATTTGCGCTCGCGCTCTTCCCGCTCGTTGCATCCCAAGTGATGCGACTGCATCAGCATAGTGCCGCGGGCTGGCTCGTCTGGGACTATGCCGGCCGAGTCGCCGCTCTGGTCATCCTTGCGGCGATTCCGGCAGCACGCGCTATCGCCTATCGCAGGGAGAAACGCCGGATCTCTCTACTCGAAATCGGGGTCTGGATTGCTGGGTCAGTGCTGCTGGACCGGTTGGGTCAGTGGCCGCTACGTCTCATGAATGCGACATTTCCGGCGACCATCGTCGGCAAGTATCCGCACCCAATCGGCTGGCTCAACGTCTTCGATCTTGTCGTTGGCCTGATACTGATCGCGGCCAGCGAAGAGATCATCTTCAGGCGATTGCTTCGGAACACCGCCCGACCTTACCTGGGTGACGGCGCCTTTGCCGTTCTCATCAGTTCTCTCATGTTCGGTGCCCATCATTGGTGGTCCGGGGTCGGGAACATCCTTCTCGCCACAATATTCGGCATCCTTTTCATGGTGATGTATCGGCGGTCAGGCGCCCTTTGGCCGGTCGTGCTCGCGCATTACCTCGTTGACCTGGTCGCGTTTGCCGGAATTTGGCGCTGGTTCTAAAGCGCGAAGGCAACTAGCGCGACGCCGACAATTGCTTCTCGGCGATCGACAGCCATTCCGCCTGCGCGTTGCGCAGATATTTCGGTGCGCGGCGCATCTGGATCAGCAACTCGTTGAAGACCATTCGCGCCTCGGCGGTGCGGCCGACCACCTGCAGCAGCAGGCCGTAGCGCACCCGCGCTTCGGCGCCGGGGTAGTAGCCGGCGAGAGCGTGATATTCCTCCAGCGCCTCGTCGGTCCGGCCGACCTCGACGAGCGCGCGGGCGTAGAGCAGATGCGCATCCGCGGAATCGAAGTCGGGCCATTGCTTCTGGAGATCGTCGAGCGTCGTAAGCGCGTCGGGCGGACGCTTGGCGGAAAACTCGGCCTGCGCCTTGCGAAACGCATAGGCGGGATCGTGCCCCATCGGCAGCTTCAGGATGTGGTCATAATGCTGCTCGGCCTCAGCGAACCGGCCGATATTCGCGCACTCGTCCGCCAGCGCCGCGCGGTTGGCGATGGTGTCGGCGTCAGCCAGCCGGTCCGACAATTCGCGATAGCGCTTCTCCGGATCGAGCCGGTTGGCGACGCGCTGGCGCGCCTGCCGGGCACCGTGACTGGAAAACCATTCGGGAATGAGCTCGACCGCGATATAGGCGAGCGCGCCCATCATCGGCACCAGCAGGATGATGAAGGCCCAGGGCCGCAACCGCCCGGTTCGCGAGGCGTGATAGATCAGCGTGAGATCGAGCAGCAGAACGATCAGGGCAACGGGCATGTGACATCCACGGGCACAGCGACAGCGCACGCTCCGTGATATCGCAATTGCAGCGGCGGAACAACTTTGAGTTGCTCCCCTTGCAGAAAATCAGCGACCCCGGACGCACGCGCCGTGATGGCGACGAGGAGTCAGTCGCCTCAAGCGTGACGGAGGTTCACGAGCGAAATTTGCATCATGCGCGGCCATTCGAGTCGCGCAGCAATCCGCTCGCCAACTGTCGAAACGCGTCCACGGCCTTGTTCAGCACGACTTTCGGATCGTTGGCTGCGGCGACCCATAATGCGGCACTGAGCGCGGCGCCGTTCAGCAGTCGCCCGGCTGCTTCAACATCCAAAGGCTTCACCACCTTCTCGTCGATCAGTGACCGGATCGTTCGCATGGTGATATCCAGGCAGGCGTTCTCGCCGGGCCAGTTGGACGGATCACCGAGTACGGCAGGTCCATCCAGAAGCATGATGCGCTGAATTTCAGGATCGAGCGCCATTTCGATATAGGCACTGCCCTCTGCAAGCAGGCCCTGCCACAAGGTTGGCGCTTGCTCCCGGATCGCGCGCAGCCGCTCCGCCATTTCGCCATCGATCTGCGCGACGACGGCCCAGAGCAGCCCCTTCTTGTCCTCGAAATTGTGATAGAGCGCGCCCCGTGTCAGCCCGACCGAGGCCGTCAGCTCATCCATCGACGCTTCTGCATAACCCTGCGTGGCGAAAGCCTTGCGCGCAGCGCGGATGAGCTTGGCCCGATTTTCCGCCATGGCTGCGGCACGTTTTCCCTCGATCATGCTCGACCCATTTTCTGTTGACATACGCCCCGTATGTGAGCGATAAGCCCACATACGAACCGTATATGAACAATGTCACGACCGGCGCCGCAAGGCAATTCGCGGTCCCTGCCCCTGATCTTTCGAAAGGCACAGCCACATGCTCCAGCGCGAGGCTATCTTCCCCGCTCACCGTCACGCACTTTATGAAGCTCATCGGTATTCGGCCGCGATCCGGTCCGGCGACTTGCTGTTCGTCTCGGGACAGGTCGGCAGCCGCGAGGACGGCTCACCCGAGCCCGTGTTCGAGGACCAGGTCCGGCGTGCGTTTGCCAATTTGCGCGCGGTGCTCGCAGCTGCCGGATGCACGCTGGACGACGTGGTGGATGTCACCACGTTTCACACCAATCCTGCCCAACAGATCGATACGGTGATGGCTGTCCGCAGCACCGAGATCGGCGACGCGCCCTATCCGAATTGGACGGCTGTTGGCGTGAATTGGCTTGCCGGGTTCGACTTCGAGATCAAGGTCGTCGCGCGGATTCCTTGAGTCGCGCAAAGCCGTCTCCCGCCAATGCGGGAGCCGGCAGGGGCGGCCTACTACTTGGCGTCGTCCGCCAGCATTTTCCGATATTTTTCGACGTCCCGTGTCACGAGCTGCTGCAGCAGCTCCGGCGTATGCTCATTGGCATCGGGCGCAACGGTCGACAGGTCGGCAAAGCGCTTCTTGACCGCGTCGGTCTCCACCGCCGTGCGCGCCGCGGCGTTCAGCTTGGCAATCACGGCCGGCGGCGTGCCCCTGGGCGCGAACAGGCCGTTCCAGCCCTGTGCCTCGAATTCGGGCAGGCCCGCTTCCGCCGAGGTCGGCAGGTCCGGCAGCGTGGCGAGCCGCACGGTCGAGCCGACCACGAGCCCCTTCACCAGCTTCTCGTTGATCGATTGCGAGACCGAGGCCGCCGCATCGCAGACGCCGTCGATCTGGCTGCCGACGGCATCGGTCAGCGCGGGCGCGGCGCCGCGATAGCCGACCAGCGTCGCGTCGATGCTGGCGGCGGTGACGAAGCTCTTGCAGATCAGATAGTTCGAGGAGCCGACGCCGGCATGGCCGAGATTGATCTTGCCGGGATTGGCCTTGGCGTAGGCGATGAACTCCTTGAGGTCCTTCGCCGGAAAGTCCTTGCGCAGCGCGATGATGCCGAACGTCTTCGCCACCATGGCGATCGGCACGAAGGAATCAGGCGTGAACGGCAGCTTGGGATAGATCGTGTAGGTCGCGGCATTGGTGCCGGCATTGCCGATTGCGATGGTGTAGCCGTCGGGCTCGGCACGGGAGGCGCGCGCCAGCGCGGTCGAGCCGCCGGCCCCGGCGACGTTCTCGATCACGATGGTCTGGCCGAGCGCGATGCCCATCTGCTCGGCCACCGCGCGCGCGATCACGTCCGAGGTGCCGCCGGCCGCGAACGGCACGATCATGGTGATCGGACGTTTTGGATAATCCTGCGCGAACGCGGCCGTCGCGAATGCCAGCGCCGCGATCGCAGCGAGAGCCCGCTTCACCGCGAACGCAATCACGCGGCTTTTTCCAGATGCGCGGTCAGGCCCGCGAACAAGCCGCGGCCGTCGGTGCAGCCCATGATGTCTTCGACGTGGTTTTCCGGATGCGGCATCATGCCGAGCACGTTGCCCTTGTCGTTGACGATGCCGGCGATCGAATGCGCGGCGCCGTTGATGTTGTGAGCTTCGTCCACCACGCCCTCGGCGGAGCAATAGCGATAGAGCACCCGCCCCTCGCCTTCGAGCCGCTTGATGGTCTCTTCGTCCGCCTCGTAATTGCCTTCGCCATGGGCGACCGGCACGCGGATCACCTGTCCGGCATTGTAGCCGCGGGTGAACGGCGTGTCGGACCGCTCGACGCGCAGATGCACGTCATGGCAAATGAATTTCAGCCGCTCGTTGCGCATCAACACGCCGGGCAGCAGGCCGGACTCGCAGAGGATCTGAAAACCGTTGCAGACGCCGAGCACGATGCCGCCCTTGGCCGCATAGTCGCGCACCGCGTCCATCACCGGCGCGCGTGCCGCGATGGCGCCGCAGCGCAAATAGTCGCCGTAGGAGAAGCCGCCCGGCACCACCACGAGATCCGTGCCCGCGGGCAGCGACGGCTCGGCGTGCCAGACCATCGCCGGCTCGCTGCCCGAGATCATCCTCAGCGCCCGCGCCATGTCGCGTTCGCGGTTGATTCCGGGAAAGACGAGGATGGCGGCTTTCATGGCAAAAGTTCCGACGGTGATGGGAATCGGGCTGGCCAAAGGGCCAATTCGCGAAGAGACATAGCCATTTGACGGGGATTTTACCAGTGCTAGCCTTGCCGGACGGCCTTGTACACAGGCCATAGCCGAGGCACTTTTGCCCGACGATCTTGCCCGGGATTGAAGCCATGAACGTCCCGTCGCTGCCCACATCCCCTTCCGAGCCCGTGTCCACCGAGGGCGTCGTCGCCGCCGGCGCCTATGTCGATGGCCGCCGTATCGCCAATATCGCCATCAGCGAGGCCTCGAGCTGGCGGGCCAAGCCCGGGCACGTGGTCTGGATCGGCCTGCACGAGCCCGACATGGCGCTGCTCGGCGCAGTGCAGAAGCAATTCGACCTGCACGAACTCGCGATCGAGGATGCCAACCACGCCCATCAGCGGCCCAAGATCGAGCAATATGGCGAAGCCCTTTTCATCGTGGCGCGGACGGCGCAGCTGGTCGAGGGCCGCATCGTCTTCGGCGAAACCCACATCTTCGTCGGCGAAGGTTATCTGGTCTCGGTGCGCCACGGCGCCTCGACGTCCTACAGGCCGGTGCGCGAACGCTGCGAAAGCTGCCCGCGGGCGCTCGCCCGCGGCGAGGATTACATCCTCTATGCGATCCTCGATTTCATCGTCGACAATTACTCGCCCGTGCTCGAGAGCATTCACGACGAAGTCGAGGGTATCGAGGACGACGTGCTGTCCAAGGCGATCAGCAAAGCCCAGATCGAGCGGCTCTACATGCTGCGCCGCGACCTATTGCGGCTGCGCAACGCGATCGGGCCGCTGGTGGAGGTCTGCCGCCGGCTGGAGCATGACGAGCTGTCGATGGTGCGGCAGGCCATGCAGCCGCTATTCCGCGACGTCACCGACCACGTCCGCAACATCCAGGAGCGCATCGATTCCATGCGCGAGGTGCTGGCCTTCGCATTCGAGGCCAGCCTGCTGGTGGGCCAGGCGCAGGAGACGGCGGTGTCCAAGAAGCTCGCGTCCTGGCTCGCGATCATCGCGATCCCGACCGCGCTTGCCGGCATCTACGGCATGAACTTCAAGCACATGCCGGAGCTGGAATGGGACTACGGCTATTACATGCTGCTCGGCGTGATGCTGACGGCGTGCACCGCGTTGTACTGGCGTTTTCGTCGCGCCGGATGGCTATGAGGAAATCGCTTCGTAGCCCGGATGGATCGAAGCGCAATCCGGGCTACCATGGCGGACAGGCCTAGACGATTTCGACCCGATAGTTCTCGATCACGGTATTCGCCAGCAGCTTGTCGGCGGCTTCCTTCAGCGCGGCTTCCGCCTTGGTCTTGTCGGCGCCGGCGAGCTCGATGTCGAACACCTTGCCCTGGCGGACGCTGGCGACGCCGTCGACGCCGAGCGACTTCAGCGCGCCTTCGATGGCCTTGCCTTGCGGATCGAGGATGCCCGTCTTCAAGGTAACGGTGACACGTGCCTTCACGTCGAAATTCCCTCAGCTCTTCACCAGCACCGGGCCGGAGCCCTGCGGACGCTCGTTCTCCATGAGGATGCCGAGACGTTTTGCAACTTCAGTATAGGCCTCGAGCAGGCCGCCGAGATCCCTGCGGAAACGGTCCTTGTCGAGCTTCTCGTTCGACTTGATGTCCCACAGACGGCAGCTATCCGGCGAGATCTCGTCGGCGACGATGATGCGCATCATCTCGTTCTCGAACAGACGTCCGCATTCCATCTTGAAGTCGACGAGGCGGATGCCGATTCCGAGGAAGAGGCCGGTGAGGAAGTCGTTGACGCGGATGGCGAGCGCCATGATGTCGTCGATCTCCTGGGGCGTCGCCCAGCCGAAGGCCGTGATGTGCTCTTCCGACACCATGGGGTCGTTGAGCTGGTCGTTCTTGTAGTAGAATTCGATGATCGAACGGGGCAGCTGGGTGCCCTCCTCGATGCCGAGGCGCTGCGACAGCGAGCCCGCGGCGACGTTCCGCACCACCACCTCGAGCGGCACGATCTCGACCTCGCGAATCAACTGCTCGCGCATGTTGAGACGGCGAATGAAGTGGGTCGGCACCCCGATGTCGTTGAGGTGCTGAAACAGATACTCCGAGATCCGGTTGTTGAGGACGCCCTTGCCCTCGATTACCTGATGCTTTTTCGCATTGAACGCGGTCGCGTCGTCCTTGAAGTGCTGGATCAGGGTACCGGGCTCCGGGCCTTCATACAGAACCTTTGCCTTGCCTTCATAAATGCGACGCCGCCGGCTCATGGGGATGTACCGTGTTTTGTTGAAATCCATGTATTTGGTGTGCTCCGGTTACTAGGATTTACGACCCACAGCGGAGCTGCCGTGAACGACCCGGAACCCCGTCCATAACCCTTGGAAACAGAACGGGAACCAAGCCTTCAGGCAACCTATCCGATTGGCTGACCGAGCACAATCGATCCGGCCGTCCGGCGCCAACTTATACCATCTTGCCTGCGGCTTAACGGCCCGTTGTTTTGCCGATTCGTGCTATCTATGTAGGCATGCAGTCGGGTCGCCGCAACGGAAGGCTCCCGCTCCATTCAGCAGGGGATTTGGAACAAGGCATGAGCGAGTTCGACAAGCGCCAGGAAGGTTTCGAGAAGAAATACGCCCTCGACGAGGAGCAGAAATTCAAGGCGGAGGCCCGCCGCAACCGGCTACTCGGGCTGTGGGCGGCTGAAAAGCTCGGCATGTCAGGCGATGCCGCCACCGCCTATGCCAAGGAGGTGGTCGCGGCCGATTTCGAGGAGGCCGGCGATGCCGACGTCCTGCGCAAGATCACGGCCGATTTCACCGCCAAGAACGTCGCCGTCACCGAGCAGGCGATTCGCGCCAAGATGAGCGAGCTGCTCGCGGTGGCGGCTGCCGAGG
>NZ_AJQF01000164.1:0-18913 GCF_000261705.1 Bradyrhizobium genomosp. III
GCCGTCTGGCTCTATTTCAGCGTGATCTGAAAACCCATCGATCCGCTGATATTGAATCCCTCCGCTTGTTGCGGTCCGAACTGCCGGTTGATGTTGGTGTTGACCGACTCCATCCGGCAATCGCGGGCGAGCACCTCGCGCAGGAGATCACATTCGCGCGCCGCCATCTCGTAGACTGTGCGGCGCGCGCGGTCGCGCAGTTTCTGGGCCTCCTCGCTGTCCCCGGTCGGACCGGCGACAAAGAAGTTGATCGAAGTCTGCACACGCACCGATCCTTCCTGCCGCAGACCACCGCCGCCTTGCTCGGCGATGACACGCTGGGACTGGGCCTTGGCGGGAGCTATCACGACCAGCAGACCAACGCCTGCCAAGACAAAACGCGAGCGAAATTTCATCACGGGTACCTGTGGTTGAAGCGAGGCCCGTTACCTAGCCTCCAGAGGTTGCCGTCAGGCAAACCATGGACCGCAAACACCGGGCCGCCGCTTCACCAGCGGTTAACTGCGTCGGTCACTCCTCCTTGAAGCCGTATTCCGGCACGTTGCCGCTGGCGCCGTAATATTTGTACGGCAGGAATTTGCCGCTCATGGTGATCTTGACGCGGTCGCCCTTCGGGTTGGCGACGCGCTCCATGGCCATGTCGAAGTCGATCGCCGACATGATGCCGTCGCCGAATTCTTCCTCGATCAGCGCCTTCCAGGCCGGGCCGTTCACCATCACCATTTCGTAGAAGCGATAGATCAGGGGATCGGTCGGCGGCATCGGCGTGCCGGTGCCGCGCATCGGCACCTCGTTGAGCATCGCAACTTCCGCCTTCGACAGGCCGAACAGCTCGCCGGCATTGGCCGCCTGCGGTTTCGTCAATTTCATCTGGCCGAGGATGGCGCCGACGATGAGGACCTCGGAATACCCCCCGATCTTGTCGCAGATGTGCTTCCAGCTCCAGCCCTTCTCGCGCTTGATGTCGAGCAGCTTCTCAGTGAGGTCTTCGCGTTTCATGTCAGGGTCTCCTTTTTCAAGCAGTCAGTCCGGGACTGGTCCCGGGCGTCCAGGCCTGGCGTTGCTCGTCACCACTGGATGCGATCGTCAGTCCGGGCTTGCCGATATGCACCAGCGGCACATTACGCGGATCGTGATCGGGTGTCTCGGCGGTAAACGTCTTGCTGCGCGTCACCAGGAAATCGATGATGTGGTTGCGCAGTGCGTAGTAGAGCGGGTGGCGGTGCAGATCAGTGCGGCCGCGGTCCCTCGGCAGCGGGTTCTCGACGACCTCGGCCAGCACCGCACCGGGTCCGTTGGTCATCAGGAAGATCTTGTCGGCGAGATAGATCGCCTCGTCGACATCATGGCTGATCATGAACGCGGTCTGCCCGGTCTCGAGGCAAATGCGCCGCACCTCGTCCTGCAGCGTGCCGCGCGTCAGCGCGTCCAGCGCCGAGAACGGCTCGTCCATCAGCATGATCTTCGGCGTGATCGAGAGCGCACGCGCGATGCCGACGCGCTGCTTCATGCCGCCCGACAGCTCTGACGGCCGCTTGTGCTCGGAGCCGGTCAGGCCGACGAGATCGATGAAGGTCTGCGCGTGCGCCTTCACCTTGGCGCGGTCCCAGCTCCGCCATTTCGAGCTGACGGCATAGGTGACGTTGCCGAGCACGGTGCGCCAGGGCAAGAGCGCGTGGCTCTGGAAGATCACGGCGCGGTCGAGGCTGGTGCCCGAAATCGCCTGCCCGTCGACGATGACGGCGCCCTCGCTCGGCGCATCGAGGCCGGCGAGAATGTTGAGCACCGTGGTCTTGCCGCAGCCGGAATGCCCGATCACGCAGGCAAACTCGCCGCGCGCCATCGACAGCCACAGGTTCTCGAACACGGTGGTCGTGGCGCCGCCGGCGCCGGGATAGCGCTTCGCGATGGCTTCGATGGAGATGAATTTGTCGGTCATCGCCCCTACTCCGGAAACGTGACCATGCGCGTGAAGCGCGCCAGGATCTGGTCGAGCAGCATGCCGACGATCCCGATCAGCAGGATCGCGATGATCACGTTGGTGATCGACAGATTATTCCACTCGTTCCAGACGAAATAGCCGATGCCGGTGCCGCCGACGAGCATTTCGGCGGCGACGATGACGAGCCAGGCGATGCCGATCGAGATGCGCATGCCGGTCAGGATCGTCGGCGCCGCCGCGGGGAGGATCACGGTGAAGGCCCGCCTGATGGTGCCGACCTCGAGCGTGCGCGCGACGTTGATCCATTCCTTGCGCACGCTGGCAACGCCGAACACGGTATTGAGCAGCATCGGCCAGATCGAGCAGATGAAGATGACGAAGATCGCCGAGATCGAGGAATCCTTGATGGTGTAGAGCGCGAGCGGCATCCAGGCCAACGGCGAGATCGGCTTCAGCACCTGGATGAAGGGATCGAGCGCCTTGCTCAGCAGCGGCGACATGCCGATCAGAAATCCGAGCGGGATCGCGACCAGCACCGCCAGCAGATAGCCGGTGCCGACCCGCGCGATCGAGTAGCCGAGCTGGATGCCGAGCCCCTTGTCGTTCGGCCCGTTGTCGTAGAACGGCCGCCGCAAATGCTCCCACAACTTGGCGCCGACATCGAGCGGCCCGGGCATCGCCGATTTGCCCTGCGTCGCGGTCAGCCCCATCAGCTTGGCGTATTCGGGGCTCATCGTGGCGACGGGGCCTGTCGAGCGCGTGGCGAGATGCCAGATGCCGAGGAATGCAGCGAGCAGCGCGATGGAGACGAGACCGGCGCGGAGGCGGAGAGAAGAAGTCATCGCGCGAGACCTCTCCGCCCGTCGTCCCGGCGAACGCCGGGACCCATAACCCCAGGGAGAAGTTTGGCGAAGACTCGTCGTTCGGTACTCCCATCGATAGCAATCGATGGATTCCGCGGTATGGGTCTCGGCGTTCGCCGGGACGACGATGCTGAGAGAGATCTCATCACGACGACTTCCTGATCTTGAAGCTCGCGACATAGTCCTCCGGCTTGGCCGGATCGAAAGTCTTGCCCATCACCGCAAACGACTTGTACGCGCTCGCAGGCGGTGTGAGCCCCATCTCGGCCATCAGCTTCTTGGTGTCGGTCGCCAGATACACCTGCTCGGCCACCGCCTTGTAGTCGACGTCGCCCTTGATCTGGCCCCAGCGCTTCATCTGCGTCAGCATCCACACCGCAAAGGACTGCCAGGGGAATGGATCGAAATCGACGCGCTTCGCATCGGTCTTCACGCCGCCGAGGCCGTCGGCATAGGTGCCGGTCAAGACCTGCTCCAGCACCGTCACCGGCGCGTTGATGTAATTGGCCGGCGCGATGGCTTCCGCGATCTGCTTGCGGTTCTCCGCCTTCGAGGCATAGGCGGTCGCATCGACGATGGCGCGGGTCAGCGCCGCAAAGCTGTTTGGCGCTGACGTGATGAACTCGCGGCTGGCGGCGAAGCTGCAACAGGGATGACCGTCCCAGATCTCCTTCGACAACAGATGCATGAAGCCGACGCCGTCATAGATCGCGCGCTGGCAGATGTTGTCGGGGGCGAGGAAGCCGTCGATATTGTCTGCACGCAAATTGGCGACCATCTCCGGCGGCGGCACTGAGCGCAGCTGCACGTCGGTATCGGGATCGAGCCCGTGCTCGGCGAGATAGTAGCGCAGCAGGTAATTGTGCATGGAATAGTCGAAGGGGATCGCGAATTTCAGGCCCTTCCAGTCCTTCGGGTCGCGCTTGTCCTTGTGCTTGGCCGCCAGCACGATGCCCTGCCCGTTGATGTTCTCGATCGCCGGCACGGCAAAGGGAATGGCGTTGGCACCGAGGCCCAGCGAGATCGCGATCGGCATCGGTGCCAGCATGTGCGCGGCGTCGTATTCCTTGTTGATGGTCTTGTCGCGGATCACGGCCCAGCCGGCGGTCTTGACCACCTCGACGTTGAGACCGTGCTTGGCATAGAAGCCCATCGGCGCCGCCATGATGATGGGTGTGGCGCAAGTGATCGGGATGAAGCCGACCTTGAGGTCCTTCTTCTCGGGCACACCGGCTTGCGCGAATACTTCGGTTGCGGTCTGCAGCGGAAAGAACTGCGACAGCGCGGCCAGTGCGGTGGACGCCCCGACCGACTTCAGAAACGCCCGCCGTGCCACATCCTGCGGGAACATCGCGCGCATCACGGCCGACGCAATCACGCCCTCGTAGCGTTTCTCCTCGCTCTCGACCGGCTCGCAGCGCAGCGCCGCCTGCTCGTGCTCCCTCGCCGAACGGTGCTGGCCGCAAACGCAGCCCGCCCCGAGATTGCGGTCGGCATCGAACGGATCGTCGAACATGGACATGCTGCTGCGCCCCTTTGTCACACTGCGCGGCGGACGCCGTTGTCCGCCGCGTCAGGTCAGAATTCCATCGTGGCCCGGCTACCGCTTGCGCAGCCGGGCCATTGGAAACATGCAGGTTCTATGCCGCCTTGCCCGTTACCTGGGCAGCAATGGGCAACCCCTGCTCGATCGGCAGCGAGGGGTCACGCGACCATTCGTTCCAGGAGCCGAAATACATCCGCACGTCCTTCACGCCGGCGTTCTTCAGCGCCAGGAAGGTGTTCGAAGCGCGCGCACCCTTGAAGCAGTAGAGATAGACTGGCGTCGTCGGCGTGATGCCGACGGTAGCGCATTCGGCCAAAATCTCGTCCTTGGACTTGAAGCGGGGCCCTTCGGCGGTCGGCTTCATCATGCGGTACCATTCCAGCCACACCGCGCCGGGGATGCGGCCCTTGCGCGGGCAGAAATCCTTGCCATAGGGCGAAGAGCTGTCGCCGATCCATTCGTCGACATCGCGCACGTCGAGAATGGCGATGCCGGGCTTGCCGACCGCGGCAAGCATGGTCTTCGCGTCGATCAGGATCTCGCCGGCTTCCGGCACGATCGCGAACGAGGCCTTCGCCGGCGCCGGGACATCCTTGGTCACCGGAAGACCCGCGGCCGACCACGCATCGAAGCCGCCATGCAGCACCTTGACCTTGGGATAGCCGAGCATGGTGAGCAGATAATAGCCGCGGCAGGACTGGCCGAAGCCGGAATTCATCGACTGCTCGTAGATCACCGCGGTCTCCTTGCCGGAGAGACCGGCAGCGCCGAAGGCGTCGGCGAATTTGGTCTTCAGCTCGCTCATGCCTTCCGGCGTCGAGGTCGCGAGAAACGTGAAGATCTCGTGCACGTTCACCGCGCCCGGCAGATGCCCGGCGCCATAGGCATCGGGATTGCGGGTGTCGATGACGACACAGGGTTCGAGCTTCAAGAGATCGGCAAGTTCGCTGGCAGAGATCAGAACGTCCGTCATTGGCAGCCTCTCCGTTGAGGTTAAGTGGTGGTCTGGGGTGGACTCGTGAAGCTCAGGACTCGGCGAGCATCTTGCGCAGCTGCTTGGTGGCCGGCGTGACGATCGCGACGAAATAGGCCTCGCGCAGCCGCCGCTGTGCGCGGTGGCTCCTGAGGTAGCCGCGCGCGCCACAATGCAGCATCGCCGCATGTGCCGTCGCGACGCTGGCTTCCCCGGCGCGCAGGCGCAGCGCGATCACCTTGCGCCAGTAGGTCTCGTCCTCGTTGTAGGGATCGCGCGCCAGCGCCATGGTCTCGGCCTCGAGCTCGGCGGCGAGGTCGCGGAAGTGCACCGGCTGCTGCGGCAGATAGCGGTTGATATGGCCGAGCGGACTATCGACCTCGCCCATGATGTTGATGCAGTCCTTGATGAGGCCGAGCGCCATGCCGGCCTGCAGCAGGATGAAGCCGGCGCGGATCTTCTTGACGAAGGGGCCGGCGGGGTCGGCGAGGATCAGCTCGTCCGGCACGAAGACGTCGCGGAACTGAACGCCATAGGTGCCGGTGCCGTCCATCGCCATGAACGGCTTGCACGGCGTCAGCGTGATCGCGGGATCGGAGCAATCGGCCAGGAACATGACCGTGCCGGGCTCGCCACTTGCGACGCCCTGATCGTCCTCACGCTCGAAGATGGTGCCGAAATAATGGTCGGGACCGAGATTGGAGACCCAGGGCAGCGCGCCGCGCACGATGTAGCCGCCCTCGACCTTGCGCCCTTTCAGCTTCAGTTTCTCGATGCCGAAAAAGCTCTTCATCGGGTTGGAGAGCCCGGTGCCGCCGAGCACCCGGCCGGTCGAGAAAGCATCGCCGAACCGCTTGGCGAGCTTCAGATTGGTCGAGTTGGCGGCGTACCAGACCAGCGTGTTCTGGCACCAGGCCATGAAAGCCGTGGCGCCGCAGACCTCGCCGATAGCGGCCATCGCCTGGATCGCGCAGCGCAAATCGGCGGGACCTTCGTGCGGCACGTGACTGCCCCAGGCGCCGACCGCACCGAACTTGCGCAACACCTCGGCCGGATAGACCGAGCCGTCGTCGATGCCGGCGGCGAGCGGCGCGAGATCTTCGCGCGCGATCCGCGCCACCTCCCCTGCAATGGACGGTGCGGGCTGATCCAAACTTTCGGCCCGCGATAAAGCCAGTGAACCCATGATCGTCTCCCGCACCTTGTCCTGGTTGCGATCAGCTAGACGCCGACCTCGAGATTGACCGGGCGCGTGAAGGTGTTGGCGACCGGCGACCATTTCTTCACATGGGCGACCAGCGCGTTGATCTCGTCCTGCGAGACGCCCTCGCACGCCATGTCGACCTTGACCCGCACGTCGGTGAAGCCGACCGGCTTGTCCGAGGTATCGCCGGTGCCCCAGACCGCGGTGATGTTGAGGTCGCCTTCGAGCTCGAGCTCGAGCTTGTTGACGATCCAGCCGCGATGCACGGCGTTGGCGTGCAGGCCGACGGCGAGGCACGAGCCGAGCGCGGCAAGCGAGGCTTCCGACGGATTGGGCGCGGTGTCGTCACCCAAAAGGCCCGGCGGCTCGTCGACGATATAGGGCGGCAGATTGCGGATGTAGTTGGCGTGACGGAATTTGCCTTCCGCGACCGTCTTGCACTTCAAGGTCTTGACGACCTTCGGATTGGCCTTGCCGCTCGCGATCAGTTGCTCGAGGCCATTCTTGTCGATGGGCGCAAGGCACCCCGTCAGCACTGTCTTTTGAACGACGGCAGTCATCATCTTCTCCCTGGCAGCCGTGGAAAACGGCAGGATACCGAACGGTCTGTTTCCTTGCATGGAGCGTGCCAGAAGAGGCCGAAAACGAAATGCGAGGCATTGGAGCCGCTTAGCGATGGCTGCCTGCGGATTGATCAGCCGCGCTCTGCTCAAAGGCGATGCAGCTGAGATGGCCGATGCGAATCTTTTTAGCGCGAAGCAGATGCGGCTTGATGATACCGCGCGGCTGCGATTAAGTTGCAATCCATGGCCAAACCTTCACTGAAAAAGCCCTCACTGAACAAGATGTCGTCGAAGAAGAACGCGCCGCATTCAGGCGCGGGCGATGACGAATCCGCGCGCGGGCGCCTGCTCAGCGCCGCCTCGCATTTGTTCTGCAAGAACGGAATCAACGCCACCGGCATCGATGCGATCATCGAAGAGGCCGGGACCGCGAAGACCACGCTTTACAAATTGTTCGGCTCCAAGACCAACCTCGTCAACGCGGTGCTGGAGAGCGAAGGCAAGCAATGGCGCGAATGGTTCATCGGCGCCATGGAAGACGGCGGCGGCGATGCGCAGGCCAAGCTGGCGCGCATCTTCCCGGCCCTGAAGAGCTGGTTTGCCGAAGAGCGCTTCTACGGCTGCCCCTTCATCAACGCGGTCGGCGAGCACGACAAGGACGCCAAGCAGTTCCGCAACATCGCACTGAAGCACAAGAAGATCGTGCTCGGCCACATCGAGAAGCTCGCCGGTGAGCTCGGCTCGAGCGAGCCCGCGGTGCTCGCCCATCAGCTCGGCCTCCTGATCGACGGCGCGATCGTCGCCGCGATGATCTCGCGTGATCCCGGCGTGGCAGATACGGCGGCGCTGACGGCCGGCCCCCTGCTCGGCCAGTCCAAGTCGAAGAAGAAGCGCGCGGCGGATCAGCTGGAGGCGGTGTGATCGCCTCCCACCCCGTGTCGTAGATCTCGTAGGGTGGGAAGGCGCAAAGCGCCGTGCCCACCAAACTCGTTCAGCTTCGTCGATCGAGATGGTGGGCACGCTTTGCTTTGCCCGGCGCCGCGCTCGCGGGCGAGCCGCTGTTCTACATCGTCTTCCTCCAGGTGCCGATGTATCTGGCCGCGATGACGGCCGCGGCCTTCCGCCTCAACCGGATGCTGGTCACCACCATGCGCGCCGAGCGCGAGAACAGCCATCGCGCCCATCACGACGCGCTCACGGGCCTGCTCAATCGCGCGGGCTTCGTCGAGGCGCTTGGCGGCAGGCTTGCCGCGCGCGCCGAACGGCCGTTCGCGGTGATGTTCTTCGACCTCGACAATTTCAAGCCGATCAACGACACGTTCGGACACGCGGCGGGGGACTCGGTGCTGAAAGCGGTGGCCGCGCGCGTGCGCCGCCTGCTGCCTGATGACGCATTGGTCGCCCGAATGGGCGGCGACGAATTCGTGGTGCTCCTCGACGGCGTCACCGCCGAGATGGCACAGCAGACGGGACATCGCCTCATCAGCGAGGTCGCATTGTCCTATGAGCTCAGCGGCGAGATGCACGCCTGCATCGGCGCCAGCGTCGGCATTGCGCTGTCACCGGATCACGGCGCCGACGTCGCCGGATTGCTGGCGGTCGCCGATGCCGCGCTCTACCAGGCGAAGTCGGGCGGCAAATCGCGTTGTTGCCTGGCGTCGGTCGGGTCCAACCTCGCGGCGTTGCGCCAGCTCCAGCAGAGCCCGAAAGCCCCTCTCCCAAGCGCGGCCTGAGGCGGAGCTCGTAGGGTGGATTAGCAAAGCGTAATCCACCAAATCGAAACAGCGAGCAATGGAAGTGGTGGGTTACGCCCTCCGAAGCGGCAACGCATCCGTGAATCGCTTGATGGCAGCCAGCACCGGCTGCTGATCACCCGCGAAGAACCAATGATCGTTGCCGTCGAGCTCGACGAACTCCGCACCGCTGATCCGGCTCGCGATATCGCGGCCGGCCGCGATCCGCACCGCCTGGTCGCCGCACCGGTGCAGCACCAGCGTCGGCACCGCGATCTGCGCCAGGAGATGCCGGACGTCGGCGTCGCGAAAGGCCTCGAGCACGGCCGAGATACCGCCGGGACTGGACGCCGCGCGCAATAACCCGGCCCACCAGGCGCATGCCTGGGGATCACCGGCCAGACTCGGCGCAAAGGTCTCGATCCCGACCGGGCCGCCCCATTGTGCGACGAGCTGCCTGCTCCAGGCGTCATACTGGCTGGCGCGCAACGCGTACGGATAGTCCTCCGCCCAACATCCCTTGGCCAGTGCGCCGAACAGGATGAGCCCGGCCACGCGGCGCGGCTCATCGATCGCAAATTTGACGCAGGCCGGCCCGCATTCGGAGGCGCCGAACAGCACGACGCGGCGGGAATCCACCGCCCGCAGCACGGTGCCGATATCCTCCGCGGTGACGTCGATCCCCGGGGCCGATCCGACCCGGTCGGACAGCCCGATCCCGCGACGATCGAAAACGATCAGCCGTCCAAGCTTCATCAACGACGCCAGGAACGTCCGGCTTGCAGGGCTCTCCCAGGCCCGCTCCACATGCGACACGAAGCCGGGCATCACCAGGATATCGAGCGGGCCGCTGCCATAGGTTTGGTACGCCAGATGCACGCCGGCGCCCTTCACATAGCGCGTGGTTGGAACAGCGTGCAGCGCCGTTGCGGGACTCATCAGCGCCTCGGTCTCGGCTTCCGGCGCAACCCCGAGTTCGTCCCGCAGCCGCTGTGTCAGGGCAGCATGCTGACGTTCGGCCGCGCTGCGGTCGCCGGCCAGCAGAAGGCTGCGGATCAGATGCCGGCCATAGACCTCGCTGAGCGGATCGAGTTCAGCCAGGCGTCCCGCATGCGCGGCCGCGGCAAAATGGTCGCCGGCGGCATTCTTGTCCTGCACGAGACGCTCGAGCGCATGCATGAGCCGTCCCCTCAGCGCCTCCCGGCGAAAGAACGCCCAATCGTCGAATTCAGGGCAATCGTCGAGAGCGAAGCCCGCAAGGAAGTCGCCGCGATAGATCCGGCAGGCCGCTTCAAAGTCGCCGCGGTCGCAGGCGCTCTCGAATGAATGCGCATCGGCCTTCAGCACGGTCGCCGGAGACCACCGCACGCTGGTGCGGTCGGTCTCGAATACCGGCTGACCGAGCGCGAGCTCGACGCGATGAAGCAGCCGCCGCAGCCGCGCAAGGCCCGTCTCGCGATCGGTCTCAGGCCAGAGCAGCGTGGCAACGACGTCGCGCGCGACCGCCGCCTTGGCCTCCGCCAAATAGACGAGCAGCGCAAGACCCTTGCGCAGGTTCAACTTGATCGGACGGCCGTCAGCATGGACCTCCGGGAACCCGAATGTCTCCAGCGAGAAAGCCGTCATGGAAATCCTCTCTCCCCCTCGGGACGCCCCCAGGGGACGCACAGGGGACGGCGCCGCGGTAGCCATTTCGAGCCGGCTCGCCAGCGACCGCCTCGAGCTCTGCATGCGGCACCGCTGGATCAGGCACAATAGGAAAAAACCATGTTCTCACGCCTCGCAATCCTGCTCTACGAAATCGTGAGCTATGCCGTATTCACGGTGTCCTTCCTCTATGCACTCGGTTTCGTCGGCAATTATGTCGTACCGAAGTCGATCGATCAGGGGACCGACGTCGGCAGCCTGACCGAGGCCATCCTCGTCAACCTGCTGCTGATGAGCCTGTTTGCAATCCAGCACAGCGTCATGGCGCGCCCGGCCTTCAAACGCTGGTGGACCAAAGTTCTTCCGGTGGCCTGCGAGCGCAGCACCTATGTGCTGCTCTCCAGCCTCATCCTCCTCCTGCTGTTCTGGCAGTGGCGTCCGATCCCGATACCGGTTTGGCAGACCAGCGGAATCGTGGCGTGGCTACTGACCGGCGTCCATTGGCTCGGCTGGCTGATCGCATTCGCCTCGACCCACATGATCGATCATTTCGACCTGTTCGGCCTGCGCCAGGCCTTCTCGGCGCTGCGCGGGACCGAGCCGGAGGATCACTCCTTCAAGGCGCCGCTGCTCTACAAGATCGTTCGGCATCCGATCATGCTCGGCTTCCTCCTCGCATTCTGGGCCACGCCCGAGATGACCGCCGGCCATCTGCTGTTCGCGCTCGCGAACACCGCCTATATCCTGGCCGCGTTGCAGTTCGAAGAGCGCGATCTGATCGCAGAGTTCGGGGAAACCTACCGGCAATATCGCCGCCGCGTTCCGATGCTGGTGCCGCGCCTTTTCGCGCGGACCCGGACCAAAGACCAGGACGTGGCCCGGAGCATCGGAGTGCCCCGATGAAAGCGGTTCTGTGCCATTCGTTCACTGGCCCCGGCGATTTGCGCCTCGGCGAGATCGATGCGCCCAAGCCTGCCGGCGATGAGATCCTCATCGACGTCCACGCGGCCTCCGTCAGCTTCATGGACCAGTTGCTGGTCTCGGGTCTCTACCAGCTGCGACCGCAGACGCCCTTCGTGCCCGGCACGGAAGCCTCCGGAACCGTCGTCGCGGTCGGCGGCAAGGTGACAAGGTTCGCGTCCGGCGATCGCGTGGCCTGCAGCAGCTGGACCGGCGGCTACGCCGAACGGATGATCGCGAAGGAGTCGAAGACCGTACGCCTGCCTGACGGCGTCGCGTTCGAACCGGCGGCAACCATCCTGCACAATTACGGCACGGTCTATTATGCGCTGGTCGAACGGGCACGAGCCGAGCGCGGCGAAACGCTGTTCGTCACTGGCGCTGCCGGCGGAGTTGGACTTGCCGCCGTCGACCTCGGCCGGCATCTCGGCCTGCGCGTCGTCGCCGGTGTCGGCTCTGACGACAAGGCGGCCCTGGTCCGCGGCTACGGCGCCAGCGAGGTCATCAACTATCGCAGCGAGGATCTGCGCGACCGGATCAAGTCGATCACGTCAGGAGACGGCATCGATGTCGGCTTCGACAATGTCGGCGGTGGGATTTTCGAGCAGATGGCCCGGCTGATGAAATGGGGCGGACGGCTGATGCCGATCGGCTTCACCGGCGGCGAGATTCCCTCCATCCCGATGAACCTGCCGCTGCTGAAGAACTATTCCATCATCGGCGTCTTTGCCGGCGCCTGGGCGGAGAAATTCTCCAACGAGGCAGCGCGCATGAACGCCACGCTGATGCGATTGCTGGCCGAAGGACAAATCCGCCCGCATATCGACCGCGTCCTCCCTTTGGAGGAGGCCGGCGACGCCATGCGCGCCGTGGCCAACCGGACAGTTCAGGGACGAATTGTGCTCAAAATCAGATAGAGTGCGCCATGGCTTCGATCATCATCGACAAGCGCTATTGCGGTCCTCCGAACTCCGGCAACGGCGGCTATGTCTGCGGCCGGCTCGCCCGTCACATTCCCGGGGCTGCAGAGGTGACGCTGCGCGCGCCGCCCCCGCTGGACTCGCCGCTCGATGCCATCGCGACGGACGACGGCACATGGGAGCTTCGCGATGGCGGCAAAGCCGTCGCCACCGCCCGCGCCGTGAGCGTCGAGCTTGCGCAGATCGAGACAGCTGACTTGCTGGAAGCACGTGCGGCCGAATTGCATGCGCTGTCCAGGCCGCACGAACATCCGCTGCCACACTGTTTCGTCTGCGGTCCCGCAAGGGCGAAGGGCGACGGCCTGCGCATCTTCGCCGGCCCGCTCCGCCGTCAAGCACAAACTCCCGTTCTCGCCGCGAGCTGGGCACCCGATCCAAATCTCACGGCCGGGGATGGCCTCATCGCGCCCGAATTCCTCTGGTCCGCGCTCGACTGCCCCACCGGCTTTGCCTGCAATTACGATCAGCAGAGCGGCAGCTTCGAGAAGACCCCGCTCCTGCTCGGACGGATGTCAGCCCGCATCGAAGCGCGCCCCCGCCCCGGCGAGCTCTGCATCGTCACGGCCTGGCCCACCGGCCGCGACGGCCGCAAGCGCACGGCCGACGCTGCGCTTCATGATGAAGCCGGCAGATTGCTGGCGTTGGCGCGGACGACATGGATTGCGGTGGAGCGCGACGTGCAGCTCGGGCGCGGGTAATTCGCCGCCGACGGACATGCGCAGGCGGCGGTCGGGGTATCCGGAAACAGCATCTCGCCTCCCGCGCCATCGTTCACCGGCTGAGCAGGATATCTCCCTAGCTGCTCGTCACTTGCCGGACGGGAGGCGGCTTCCAGGTCCCGTTGACGATCGAGGGTGACTTCTCGTTCGGCCAGTACATCCGCAACATCAGGACGAACTTGCCCGCCGGCGCGGGAAGCCAATTGCTCTCCTTGTCGGGGCCGGGACTGTCCTTCTGGATGTAGAGATCGACCGAACCGTCCGGATTGGCTTTGAGATTCTGGCGGGCGCTGATCGACTGGCGGTTGATCGGATTGGCGACGAAGAAGTAGTTCTCGTCATACATCGTGATCGACCAGAAGCCTCCGACCGGAGGAAGCTGCCCCTTCGGGAAACGCATCACGTATTTGTTGCTGCCGACGTACTCTTTCCCGTCGGCGTCCTTCTGGGATGTCGGATAGCACGCATCCTGGATCCGGTTGGCGCCAAGGCCGATGGCCGTGACAAGCGCACGGTTGAGATAATTGGTGCCGTAGATACCGGCTTCGCTGTCGAAGGCCCAGCCGTTGATGTTCTTGATCGCCTTGTTGACCTTGAACTGGAGCATGATGCGGTCGAATGCCACCTGCGGGACGCGCTTGGCGAAGGCAGCATCGAATTTGCTCGCGTCAAAATCCTTGCCGGGGACAAGACCGATCTTCGCGAATTTGGCGACCTCAGCTGCGTCGGCGGCGGCCGGCGGATTGCGCTTCATCAATTGCGCGAGAAGGGTGAAATAGGCCGCGGCGTCCAGGCGGTTGACCTGCTCGCGCACCGCCGTCTTCATGTCGATCGACGCATCGACCTTGCCTGCCGGGGGCGTAAAGGACTTGTCGTATGCGCTGAGCGGCACGAGCTTGAACTGGTCCTGCGCGGCGTGCACGGCCGCGTAGTCCTCCGGCGTACCGGTGCAGTAGATGCGGCCCAAGATCCACACCATGCACGTGGGGGATTTGTATTCCTTGACGCCAGCGGGAAGCGTTCCCTTCCAGCCCGGGCCGGTGATCGCATAGGTCTGCGCCTTGGTGCCGGTGGTGCGCTTGCCAGGCACCTGGAAGACATTGGTCCAGCCGTCCAGCATCGGAAACAGGAAGTAGCGGTCCTTCATGTCCGGCATGCTCAGGACCCAGGGCTCGTCTCCCACGTCGATCCAAGCCGTCGTGTAGAGCGTATCGGCATTGGGTGCCGTGACATCCTTGAAGGTGGCATCAGGGTACTTACGGAGCTTGACGAATTGCCCCATCGGCCCGCGCGTGCCTTCCACCGCCGCAACGTTCGTCATGACCCGGCGGGTCATCTCCATCGTCACGAGAGGGTATCCGTAGATATAGGCATCCTGGGCGAGCCAGAAATCTTCGCCGCCCTCCAGGGCCCTGACAACAGGACCGTCAAACTCGGCACGTGCGGTGCGGGAAATCGCGAGCGCCGATACAGCGGCGCTGAAGGCGGCAAGTGCTTGGCGACGGCTGATTGACATATCGAACCCTCCCTGTTGCCTCAAAACCGTAACGGGCGGGGTTCGATGTTCCTTGACATGCATCAATGGGGCTGGATGGTCTTGGGCGCAGCGCCGTTCGCTCGCCTGGGCGTGGCCGCCACGCCTGCGTCAACTGGCGGTAGAGGTGGTGGTTACGCCAACGCTAGCCTTCTCTAGACGACGTGTGCTCTTGGCACTCCCAACTCGTAGGGCGGGCAAAGGCGCGTAGCGCCGTGCCCACTACCTCTGTCTGAGCTTCGTCGATCGACATAGGTGGGCAAGCTTCCGCCTTCGCTCTTCGAGCTACGGCGGACAAGCCGCTTTGCCCACCCTACGAGACCGGCGCTCGACGACAGCTACGTGCTCTGCTCCATCATCCCCTGCAGCCGCACCAGCTCCGCCTCGAGATCGCGCTCGATGTCCGCCGCCCGGATCTCCAGCACCCGATAGTCCCGCGCCTCGAGCCACGTCCGCCTTCCTGCGCGATCAGCGGCAATCGCCTCGCCCTCGCCCGGATTCACCAGCTCGATCGCGATCCGATGCGGGAACGAGACGAAGTCCGGGATGTGGCGGCCGACCGGGGTCTGGCGCTTGAACTGGCCGGCGAAGCGACGGTCGCGGGTCAAAGCCTGCCAGAGCAGACGCTCGGCGTCGGTCGGGTTGCGGCGAAGCAGGCGGGCGAGGCCGCGCACAGTGGAGCCGCTGTCGGGCACGCCGCCGCCCTGCCCGTGCTCGGCCAAAAGCGCGCGCAGGCGCGTCGCCTGCTCGCCATCGAGCACGCCTCCCTTGGCCGGGCCCTTGCGTCCCTCGGCGATCGCCATGATCACGCCGTGCAGGGTGTGCATGTCCTGCTTGGTCGGCTCCATCCGACTGAAGATGTTGCGCAGGTTGACCAGCATGGTGTCGCGCTTCTCGGCGGGGCGCAAAAATTCCACCTTGTCGAGTTCGCGGATGAGGTTGTCGAAGAACGCCTGCATCTGGTGCTGCGAGGCGCGCTCGGAGCGCTCCGGCATGGCGTGCGGCAGTTCGCCGGACGTTGCTCGCTTGAACCATTCATAGCCGACCAGCAGCACGGCCTGGGCGAGGTTGAGCGAGGCGAAGCCCGGATTGACCGGGAAGGTGATGATGCGGTTGGAGAGCCCGACCTCCTCGTTGGTCAGGCCCCAGCGCTCGCGGCCGAACAGGATACCGCACCTGCCGCCGGTCGCGACGTGACCCGCGATCTCGCTGGCCGCCGCCTCCGGCCCGACCACCGGCTTGGCCTGGTCGTGGGGACGTGCGGTAGTAGCGAACAGCAGGTCGAGGTCGGCGACCGCCTGCTCCACCGTCTCGAACAATTCGACCTTTTCCAGAATGTGGTCGGCGCCGGCCGCGGCGCGCTGTGCCGCGATGTTGGGCCAACCGTCCCTGGGGTTGACGATGCGCAAGGCGCCAAGGGCAAAATTTCCCATGGCGCGTGCGGCCATGCCGATGTTTTCGCCGAGCTGCGGCTCGACCAGGATCACGATGGGACCGTCGAGGGACAAACCCGCCTTGCTCTTGTCAGTCCCCGACATCTCGTTTCGCTTTCACTCTTCGTCTCAAGGCCTTGCCAGGGCACTCTCAGGAATTGATTCAAGCCGGCCTTTCCCAAGTCGTCCTTGGGCCGGCCGGCGCTGTCCGCCTCGTTTGCCTGTCCTGACGAAATTCTCAAGGGAAATAACGGGTTGGAATCGACTTTTGAATCTCCTCCGGATCCTCGGATCCGGTCCTGCGGCAGGGCGGCCCTGCCCCCACGTCTGGGGAAGCTGGATGAGCTAAAAGTGCATAATCCCTTGGCTTTCGCCCGCCGCGTCCGGGTGCTAAGAGGCGGCGGATATTCCCGTGGCGCGCCAAAAGCGCCGTTCCCAAGAGGCTTCCCCGATCATGGCAAAAATCAAGGTATCCAATCCCGTCGTCGAACTCGATGGCGACGAGATGACCCGGATCATCTGGCAGTACATCAAGGACAAGCTGATCACCCCGTTCCTGGATGTCGAGCTGATGTATTTCGACCTGGGCATGGAGTACCGCGACCACACCAACGATCAGGTCACCATCGACGCCGCCGAGGCGATCAAGAAGGTCGGCGTCGGCGTCAAGTGCGCAACCATCACCCCGGACGAGGCCCGGGTGAAGGAGTTCAACCTCAAGCAGATGTGGAAGTCGCCGAACGGCACCATCCGCAACATCCTCGGCGGCGTGATCTTCCGCGAGCCGATCATCTGCAAGAACGTGCCGCGCCTGGTTCCCGGCTGGACCAAGCCAATCATCATCGGCCGCCACGCCTATGGCGACCAGTACCGCGCCACCGATTTCAAGTTCCCGGGCAAGGGCACGCTGTCGATGAAGTTCGTCGGCGAGGACGGCACCGTGATCGAGAAGGAAGTGTTCAAGGCGCCCGACGCCGGCGTCGCGATGGGAATGTACAACCTCGACGACTCCATCATCGACTTCGCCCGCGCCTCGCTGAACTACGGCCTGCTGCGCAACTACCCGGTCTACCTCTCGACCAAGAACACGATTCTGAAGGTCTATGACGGCCGCTTCAAGGACATCTTCCAGGACATCTACGACCGCGAATTCAAGAAGGAATTCGAGGCCAAGGGCCTGACCTACGAGCACCGCCTGATCGACGACATGGTGGCCTCGGCGCTGAAATGGTCCGGCGGCTATGTCTGGGCCTGTAAGAACTACGACGGCGACGTGCAGTCCGACACGGTCGCGCAGGGCTACGGCTCGCTCGGCCTGATGACCTCGGTGCTGCTCACCCCCGACGGCAAGACCGTGGAAGCCGAAGCTGCCCACGGCACGGTGACCCGCCACTACCGCGAGCACCAGAAGGGCAAGGAGACCTCGACCAACTCGATCGCGTCGATCTTCGCCTGGACGCGTGGCCTGTCGCACCGCGCCAAGCTCGACAACAATGCCGAGCTCGCCAAGTTCGCCAACACGCTGGAGAAGGTCTGCGTCGACACCGTCGAGGCCGGCTACATGACCAAGGACCTCGCGCTCCTGGTCGGCGCCGACCAGCGCTGGCTCTCGACCACCGGCTTCCTCGACAAGGTCGCCGAGAACCTGACCAAGGAGCTGGCGGCCTGAGCCGTCCGCAATTTCGCCCGACTGGGCCAGACATCATCACGGGCCGCGCCGAAAGCGCGGCCCGTTTCTTTTTTGAGAGCTTTCGCGGAGACCATCATGTTCATCAAGCTTGCTGCCCCCACCCTGCTAGTCGCAGCCCTAATCGGACCAGCCGGGGCCGCGGAGCCGCTCCCCGAGGCCATCGCAGCACCTGGCGAGAGCGTGGTGGTGAGCCTCCACGCCGAGGGCGTGCAAGTCTATGAGTGCAAGGCCGCCGCCGACGGCAAGCTCGCCTGGGCCTTCCGCGAGCCGGTCGCGACGCTGCTGTCCGAGGGCAAGACCATCGGCCGCCACTATGCCGGCCCCAACTGGGAGCTTGCCGACAGCAGCGCCGTCGTCGGTAAGGCCATCGGCAACGCGCCCGGCGCAACGGTTGCCGATATCCCCTGGCTGAAGCTGGAGGTCACCTCCCATCGCGGCAGCGGCACCCTGACGCCCGTCACCACCGTCCAGCGCATCAACACCCATGGCGGCAAGCTCGACGGTGCGTGCGACAAGGCCGGCGAGTTCAGAAGCGCGCCCTACTCCGCCGAATATGTCTTCCTGAAGAAAGGCTGACCGCTCAGCGGTCGGTGTCGTCCTTCTCGGCCTGCGCCAGCTCTGCCGCCGCGAGATCGCCGCTGTCGGCGAGCCGCGCCTTGGCGGTGGTGTGGACGTGGTCGGCGAGCGTCGGCATGCGCGCGATCAAGGCATGAAAATCCTGGGCGTCGAGCACCAGGAGGCGCGTCTTGCGCGTCGCCGTCACCGTGCCGCTGCGTTTTGTCTTATGCAGCAGCGCGATCTCGCCGAAGAAGGTGCCGTCCGTGAGGTGCACATGCTGGCTCGGCAGCGCAATCTCGACCTCGCCGGCGGTGATGAAATACATCGACGAGGCCGCATCGCCGCGGCGGACCAATATCTCGCCCTGCTCGATGGTGCGCGCCCGCAACAGCCGCATGATGTCGGCGATCTCCGCGGCCGACAGATGCGAGAACAGCGGCACCCGCGCCAGCATGCCCCAGGTGACGACGAAATCGCGCCGCTTCACCTCTTCGGCAAAGGCGGTTGAGATGATCGCGACCGGCAGCGCGATCATGGCGAAGCCGCTGATGATGGCGAAGGGGGAGAC